>CAZYZI010000008.1:0-27498 GCA_964651915.1 uncultured archaeon
CATCTAAAAAATCAGATAAAGTATTGACAATTCTAAATTTAGGAATTTTAACAGGACCGTCTTTTAGAGATTTATACAATTCAGCTTTATTTTCAGATTCGTAAACAGCTTTTTCTGATGAAATTAGAACTTTCACCCCTTCTTTTTCCAAAATATCTTTATTTTGTGATAGCGGAATAACTTCAGAAGATGACTGGGGAAACAAAACATCAGGCTTTTCTTTTTTAATTATTTCTAGTAAACGAGGAATAAATTTTTTATCTTCTCCTTTAGGTATTGTATAAAATTTATCACATAAATGTTTACCAATTTTATCATGATTTAAATCAGTCCCAATTAAAAATAATTTTCTTTCTTTAACTTCTTTTAAATATTTTATATTTGTAGCCGAACCAGGACTTCCTGCAGCAGTAATCAAAATTTTAAGGTCTTTCATATTTGTTTACCCTCGTCATCTAAAAAAGAAAGGATTTGATCTATAATTGTTTGACTAACTCTAACATTTGATTCACTGGTCAAACCAGCAATATGAGGCGTTAAAATTAAATTCGGAATATCTGAGAAAGATTCAGAATTTTTTACAGGTTCACTTTCAAACACATCAATCATAGCTCCCCCCAAGTGTCCATTTCTCAGATATTTCAAAAGTTCACTCTCCTTTATGATTCCTCCCCTGGAAGTATTAATGATAAAACTACCCCTTTTCATTTTTTCAAATTCCTTTTTACTAAATAAATTCCGAGTATCTTGGTTCAAAGGAACATGCAATGTAATTGCATCAGATCGTTTTACTAAATTGTCAAAAGAACAACATTCAATATCTAATTGCCCCCATATTTCATCATTATCTTCGATTGCAATATCATTACCGATTACATTCATTCCCATATTCTTTGCATTTTTAGCTACAATTTTTCCAATAGTACCAATTCCAATAATCCCTAGCGTTTTTCCATTTATTTCAGAGCCAATATACTCATTTCTATGCCAATTTCCTTTCAATATGCTTTCAGTAGAAGACATGGTCTTTCTAAATAGAGATAACAATCCCATAATGACATATTCATTCACGCTGTTTGCATTAGCCCCATCAGCAACAACTATAGGCAAATTTCGTTCTTTACAAATTGGAACATTAATATTATCCAGGCCAACCCCAAGCCTTCCAATAATTTTTAATTTATTTACAGAATTTAATAATTCTTCATCAACAGTAGTCTTGTTTCTTACGATAAGAACTTGTGTATCAGTCACTTTACTAAGGAGAGTTTTTTGATCAGCATATAATTCAGGTTCATAGGTAACATTATGTTCTACAGATAGCCTTTCTATTTGCTTTTCATCCATAAACTCTGTTATTAGTATACTTGCCATTCTATCTTAACTGTCAAGTCCCCCCTCTAATAAGTTATTATACACGCGAAGCAGCTTTTTTTCTTGCATATCCCATGAATAACTCATTTTGAAAGCTTTAAACCCATTATTCCCCATTTTTTCTCTAAGTTTCTTGTCATTAGAGAGCATAGTCAGTGTTTTAGTCCAATCGTCAGACACAACGCCACATTCATAACGTTCTACAATTTTCTTTCTGGCTTCATAAGGCCCCACTATAACCGGCACTTTGTACGCCATCGCATCTAACATTTTCTTAGGGATTGCAAAGTCTCTAAGCCTTTCATCAACATAATGGCCAACAATCAAAATGTCACAAGCCGCATAACATTCATTCATCATACTATAAGGAAGCGGTCCTGTAAAGTTGGCATTAGCCCCTTTCTCAACAGCCATTTCTTCTAATTCTTCAATCATTTGGCTATACCCCCCTCTCCCTTTCGGCGGCCCACCAACAATCAATAAACTTAGAGCATTCACTTTAGATCCAGCTTCAAGAATTTCTTCTAGGATGGGCTTTCGTAATCCTCCAATGTAACCTGCAATAACACCATCCATTCCAAATTTATGATTTTCAACAGGTTTTTCTACTACTTCGACAGGCTCTGAGTTGTAAAGAACAGTACCTCCTCCAAGACGGATTGCTAGCTCATCTGAAACAGTCAAAACAGCATCGACACTTTTCAATAATTTTTTTTGTTTTCTTTCATAATATTTTCCAATAAACCAATTTTGTACAATTTCCATCATAGGCCAATCTTCATGTGAATCAAAAATAACTTTAGCATTATTTTTTTTAGATGAATTTACAGCAACCTCTAGGGTTTCTAAATCATGGGCATGTACAACTTGAGCCCCATATTCTTCTATTTTTTCTTGAAGTTGTTTCATAGCTTTTTTGAAGCTTTTAACTTTTGAAAAAAATCCACCTTCCAAATCTTCGAAAATCCGTACAACTTTGATCCCGTCTTTTTCAACTTCCCATTTTGTCTCATATTTTTCCATCCTACGGGCCCAACAGAATACAGTAACGTCATATCCTGCTTTAACGAGAGTTAAGGCTTCACGGTAAACTCGATTATCTTCATTTGGTTCAAGGAGGTCATGACCTAAAACCATAGCGACTTTACTCATATTAGTTGATCTAACCTCACTTTTATGGTTTCAAAACCTTCGGCATAATCGTTGGCCAATTGTATTCCTCGCATTTTAACTACAGACCGGAAGAACTTCTCATTAAAATAGGGATTGTGTTTTTGACTATCATAACATTCTAATGCTAAAATCTTCTTTTTTACATGTCTTTCTTCCAAAGGAATAAAACAATTAAGTGTAACTTCTAAATTATTCCAAGGCAGTTCATACCCTAATAAGGTACAATTGCGAAAAGCTCTTTTGGCTTCCGAAGTAACAACACCATGATCTTGATGAATGTCTGTGGTTGTAGGCGTAAAAACAATATCATAGATTTTTTTTCTTGAATGATCATACAACGCTTGTAGGATGGCTTGCCTATCTCGTGGGAAAAATCTAGTTTCAAAATCTAGTATTTCATGACTAACTCCAAGTATTTTACCTGAGTTTGCCGCTTCTTCTGCTAAATTAGGATATCGATCTCCTACAGCACTGAAGTAAATTACATGAACATTCCAACCATCTTCAACCATTTTGGAAATAGTACCTCCACACCCCAATTCTGCATCATCAGTGTGAGGACTTAGAATTAGTGCTCTTTTAGTTTCATTTGATTTTATTTTCGAATCAACGGCCGATCTCAATGCATCGCTGATATTGTTCTTATCTTTCTTAGCTTTTTTTTTCAAAGCTTGCCAGTTTTCAGCAAAATCTTCAGTAATGGTGAACAAATATTGTTCAGGTTTTTTCCCGTCTTTCCAAGCCATAAGTTATATATCTTTAAATAAAAGGTTATATAACTGTTTCTTTGAGGCTAAAGTGGGTAAAATAGACATAACAAATTTTGATGGAGTATATGAGCCAGCCGAAGATTCATGGCTAATTTCTCATAATCTTCCAGACTTCAAAGGTACTGTTTTAGAAATTGGTTCTGGTTCCGGTATTGTTTCTATAAACTTAGCTAAAAGAGGAAATGTAGTTACTGCTATTGATATAAATCCCAAAGCAGTCGAAGCAACAAAAGTTAATTCAAAAACTAATAATTTAGATATAGAAGTTTTAGAAGGAAATATGTTTTCTCCTGTCAAAGGCCGTAAATTTGGAACAATTGTTTGCAATCCACCATATTTGCCACCTACAGAGAAATACGATAATCCAGAATTAGAATTAGCAGTAGAAGGAGGCCCTACCGGAACAGAGTTTACGATTAAATTATTAAGCGAAGCTCAAAATTATCTTGAAAGTGGAGGTTCAATTTATATGATTATTTCCAGTAGAATGGGGGATTTTGAAACAGAGTGGAATAAAGAAATAATAAAACAAGAAAAATATTTTTTTGAAAGATTAAATTTAGTACGTTTTTTTATTTGATAAAGAAACTAATTTCAAACCTCTCAACAAGATTTGTCCAAATGGTAGTGAAAGAGCTGAATAAACTAATATTGAATGAGGGAGAATCCATAATCTATCCGTTAAACTGTAATTAGGTTCCCAAGGTAATGACAATACTTTGTGATCCATTCTTTCAACAAAGTTACCATCACCAAAACAAAGCCAAAAAATAATAGGCATTGCAATGAGCATAGTGAACATCATTGGCCTCATTTGATTAGACATCATTTCACTTTGATACACCATTACTTGTGGTTGTAAGGCCATGAGTTTGTTCATCCGAGCATTATTTCCACTTTTTCGAGCTTCTCCCATTTCTTTATTGTACGCAGCCATTTTTGATTGTACATCTGCAACTTTTTCCCAATCAATTAACATATGGCGTATAACAGTAGTCAATGTAATCATTAGAACACCAGCACAGAGAAAAGTTAGTACGGGATAAATGTGATCAAATCCAATTTGAGGTTCAAGTACATCTCTGGCAGCTTCCCCCATCCCAGTTCGTAAGCCAGGATTCATAATAATGTACATCATGAATAACATAGTAAGCAACATTCCCCCCATTGCAGGAGGTTGAACTTCTTCTTCAGTATTTTGCTCTTCTTCGCTCATTTACCTAAAATTTTCCTAAATTGTTCAACAGCAATATCAACTTGATTATCATGATTTTCAACAATAGCTACAGTTGATCCCGTTATGACGGCAGCCGTTGCAGCATATTCACGATTCACACTCTGATGTAATCCAATATCATCTTTGTCTCTTGCTCGAGTAGCATCTTTGTTTCTTCGACCTTCTATTTCTTTAGGTGTAGCTTCTACAAGTACAATAATATCTGGATTTAAGGCCCTTACAGTCCATTCAGGTAGCCCAGGCATGTATCCTGAGGGAGTTAGGATAGAAGCATGAGTATCTACAACTACATTACCCATTTCTGATATTTTTTCCCCGGCTTGTTTTTGCAACCTTTGTTGATCTTCTACAGCTAATTTACGCATATCATCTCGGTTTGAAACACCATCTTTTTGGGCTTCTTCAAACATAGTTGTTCCAAAATTAACTATTTTGTATCCATATTCCTCAGCTGCACCCATAACGGTACTCTTTCCTACGCCAGGAACTCCAGTGACTACAACTACGCCCATTAGTTTAACCTAATCTATTGGGTTTCTTTAAATTATCTGGAAGTTTACTGAAAACAGCAGGACATCCTTTTGCCAAATGCCAAGCCGGCACATCTTTGGTAACAATAGCTCCGCCTGCAACGAAAGCCCCTTCACCAATAGTAATTCCAGGCATTATAGTAGAATTAGACCCTATTGTAACATCATCTTCCACAGTGATAGGTTCAGGATTGTATTCCGTCCTAAGAGGCGTATTATCATTTGTAAGAGAAGCATTAGGCCCTAAAAAAACACGATTTCCAATTTTAGTTCCAGTAGGAATGTAAGCCCCAGTTTGGAAACTACAATTGTCTCCAATCTCACAATTATTGTCTATTACAACATTTGTACCAATTAAACAACCATCTCCAATATTTGTATTTTCTCTAACAAGAAAATGATGTCCCGTTCTTGTATTTTTTCCAACTTTGGCAGTTGAATAAATGGCGCCTGGACGAATAACAGAGCCATCACCAATTTCACAACCTTCTATGTTATCAGAATTATTTTCTAACAAATCTAATTCTTTGTTATGTGGATAACCAATCAAAGCATTAGAATCAATAAAACAAGAATCGCCAATTTTAGATTTACCGAAGATAGGCATTACTCCTCGCCAAAGAAACTTCTCAGAACAGGATGCATTTCCATCATCTGTTCTTTTCCTATTTGTTCGTACATTCTAATCATAATTCCGACAGTAAGTAGCACACCAGTACCAGAAGATTGCCCCACCGTTCCAATCATATCGGCTCCTGCAGCCAAGAAACCGACCATTGCGCCGCTGAAAACAGTTACAGTAGGAATATATCTTTCCAATACCTTTTCAACAATTCTTGGGTCTCTACGGAATCCTGGAATTTGCATTCCAGATCCTTGTATTTGTTTAGCAACAGATTCAGGCCCCATATTGGTTGTTTCAATCCAAAATTTAGCGAAAACAATTGATCCAAGAACCATAATTCCCATGTAAATAATAATGTGAGCTACTAATTGCCATGGTTCATGATCTCCCATATATGCCCCATATTTGTCAGGACTCACTAGAGGTAGGAACCAGTCTTGTAATCCAGCTAAACGATTAACATAGTACGCTAGCCCCATTGTCGGCACAGGGTTTGAACCATCTGTAGTATCAAATGCTCCAAGCATCCAATTATGACCTAACCAAGGCCATGTTTTCATTCCAGGATGTGACCAGAAAAGAAGGGCGAACATATTCACGTTAGCTAGTAATGCAGCCATTAAAATCACAGGAATATTACTAGCGTAAATTAAACGGATAGGATATCTTCCTCTTGCACCTCTTACCTTACCATGTGCGAGAGGCAATTCAATTCTTGATGATTCTACGTAAACAACAATGAAGAAAACTAGAATAGTTCCTAACAACGCAACAAGTGGATTTGGAGGCGCTAGCAATATGGCTTCATATCCGCCATCACTCAAATCTGACGTTGAAGAATTTTTAATGTACCATAAAATCATAGGTAATGTTCCAGAAGGAGTCTCAGTTTCACTTCCAGGAGCAGGTTCCCAATTCAGAGTTCCAGTGAATATAGCTTGAGAAACTCCAGCAGCAATAAACAAAGAAATACCTGAACCAATACCCCACTTAGATACACTTTCATCCATTAAAAACACTAGATAAGACCCAATAGCTAATTGAGTTATAATAGTCATTCGAGCCCATGTAAGTCCAACATCATTAACGATAGCTGCACTAGGTTCAAGGAAACCAAATACTTGTGGAACAGATTCCACAACAATCATAACAATGACTAATACTTTTTGAGTTCCTTGATATATTTCTTTATCTTTTGGATTTTGTAAATCTAAATTAATTATCTTTGCACCAGTAAATAGCTGCATGATAATACTTCCAGTAACAATTGGTCCAATTCCCAAATGCATTAAACTTCCGCTTGCACCTGCTAAAATGGCCCTATACTGACTGAAAAGATCAATAGTTTCTCCACCTAAACCGTAGATGGCTACGTTTGTCATTGCAAAATATATTACAAGAATAGTTAATGTCCATGTCATTTTGGTACGGAAATGAACGTGCCCATCTGGCTTCTTTATTGTAGGCATTCTGCCAATTATCGGCTTCAAACCATGTAATTTAGATCCTTCACCAGAATAAGAAGAACCCATGTAAACTAACCAAGTTAGAACTACAAATCCAATAGCCATTAACGTTGCAGCTTCAGTTTCAGGATCTTTCCAATTATACCAAAGGGCAAATAAGACAATCATAAACAAACAAGGAACTAGCGCTTGGGCTGGATTTCTAGGAATATCGTTTTCAGCCATTTATGATCTCTCCACCAGCCGCCTCAATTTTCTCTACGGCCTTTGCAGAGGCGGCACTTACTGTAAGTTTATACGATTGTTCAGTAGTTCCAGTGCCAAGTAATTTGTCGTAACCCATTTCTTTTAAGTCAATAGTGACTATTTTTCCTTTTTTCGTAGCAACACCTTCTGCAACCCAAGAATTAGAACATTCTTCTATAGTCTTCAAATTTATTGAATTGTTTGCACTTACTACAGACTGAGGTCTTTTGAATCCATGAGCACCCCAAACACGGCCAACACGTTCATACATTATGCGTTTTGTTTTGTGACAACCTGCGTTACCACGCCCGCCCCTAAGTCCAGCACCTCTGCCTTTCTTGTGACCTCTTCCGCGAGTTCGGCTTCCAGTTTTCATACTTTTACGCCTGGGCATATTGCATCCTCCTAATTAGTTGATTAATTTTTTCTCCACGATAACCAAGAGCTCCACCTTCTTTGAAACTGCGTTTTATTCCTTCATAACCTTTACGAGGAGGGTGAAGTCTGAAAATAGGTTTCAAATTAGGAACGTCTCTCATTACCACTTTACCTTCAGTTAGGTTTTTTGCTAAAGTCTTTATTGTTTTGAAAGGTGTTTCTTTCAAATCAGCTTTAGTAAAGGTAGAATTACCGCCTGTTTTTCCAGAACTTTCAAGCATTAATTCAGTAGTTTCAGCATCAACTTCTCCCCAAGTAACATAATCTTTGATAATTTTTAACATTCCAGTATATGTTTCATTTTCAGGAATAATTACACAATGATTAACACGATTCAATCGCATTAATTTCATAGTTTCCTTAATTTTAGGTTTAACATTAACGGAGCCTCTAACTCTTACGACAGCCCAGCTCATTCTTGTTTCACTCCTTTTACCATATTATGGAAGTCATCTTGGCCAGGTAATAATTTTGTTGAGGATGTTTTTTCAAGAGCTTTGAACATTGAACTTGCAAAATTATAGATAGTTTGAGTTTGACCTTTAGTAAAGGACCAAGCATCTTCTACACCTGCTAATTTTAGCATAATTTGTCCAACTTGGTTAGTAACTAATCCGACACCAGGTGGTGCAGGTTTGATTGTAACACGCGTTGAACCAGTTCTTCCTGAAACTTCAAAAGGTAATGAATTAGGTACTGCAGTAGAACATTCCCAAGAACCACTTCCTCTACGAATTTCTATAATATTCATTTTAGCCCGATCAAGAGCTTTGGTAATGGTCGGTCTGACTAATTTACCAGATACGCGGCCTAAACCTACAACACCATCTCCATTGCCTACAATAGTAGTTACAGCGAAGCGCACCCTTCTTCCTGAATCAGACATTCTTTGAACCATATGAATATCGATTACTTCCTCAGATAAATCAGGAATAAGGAGATCCACAATCGGAGGTTCTCTTAGAGGTAAACCAGAAGCCAATGCTTCTTGAACTGTAGTAATTTCACCAGCTACAACTTTTCTTCCTAATTCAGTTTTTGGTATCCAGTTAGAAATTCTTTCTTCAGCTGCACGGCGACGTTGTTGAGCAGGAGATAATGGAGGTCCTCTTTGAGGACGTCCGCCAGATTGAGGTTTACCTTTATACGGAGGTTTTCTACCGTCTTTATTTCCTTCTTTAGGTTTATCTTCGCTCATTTCTTAGCTCCCTCTATTTTTTTCATTACTTTATCAAAATCTTTAGATAATTTATCAGATATATGACTTCCATTTATTCGTTCTTCACCAGGAAATAAATCATCTGAATGCGGAATATCCAATCCACCATCAACTAAACCCTTCAAGGTTGCAAATGCCCTGCCTCCAGGAGTTGGAGTTTTACGACCTATGTCCAAAACCGCTGAAGACACTCCAGCTTTCAAAGCTTTTTTAGCAGCCATCATCCCAGACAAGTAAGATGCAGGAATATTGGTTTTAGATCCTTTCCAACCAGCCCCTACAATATCACTCGAGGTAGCAGAAGCCAACACTTTGTCCCCCTCTTTTGAAAAATCAATAATTTGAATAGAAATCTTAGCATTACTAAATCTAACAACAGCTCTAGGAATTCCAGATTTTAACAATGCCAACCTTTTGCGGTAATTGGTAATTCCGCGTCTTCTTCGTGAAAATTGCATACCTTTTGGCATTATTTAGTTCCTCCTAGTTTTACACCATCAATTTCCATATTATATCGTAAGTGATTTCGAGAATTGTAAACACCACCTTTTGCTCTACGGTAATATCTGCGATATTGAGAGGAATCAATAGTTCCATCAGCTCTCAAAGATATTAATTCTTTACGTAATGCTCTGATTCTTGTCATCCAAGCTTCTTTCTTTGGAGTTCTAGCCCCTCCATGACCTTTTCTCGAACCTTGCCCACGACGTCGGCCTTTAGAACGTTGAATAGCCATTTCTTTTGCCCTTCCTCTCGAAATTCCTTTTTTCTGATGTTTTCGAATAAAGCGTTGTACGATTAATAATCTAACATCATCTCTAGTCACAGCTTCAGAAATCCTTTCTTGAACTTCAGGCCGATCATCGACCCATACACGGTGAAGTCCACATTTCAATAACTTAGAAGCTACACGTTTTTGATATGAAAGATTCATAAATCCCTCCTATTGAAAACTCTAATTCCAAGTTCATCAGCTTTCTTGACAATGACTTCTCGTTTCTTATCTCCTACAGTCCTAGCAATGCGAATTGCTTGAGTTTTAGGATCTACATTATCCACATCTTTAGGAGTATTAATTCTGACTTCTTCAAATCCAGAAGGATGTAATCCCCTTACACTAGCCGGCCCTCTAAATCCAGGTTGAACAACAGTTAAACGATATTTGAAATGTCTTCGCATTTTAGAGTGAATACCTCTAGGTCTTCTCCATTTGTCTCCTAAACGTTTGTAACGGAACCAATTTTGTCTCTTAAATTTAGGACGCTTATTGGACATCTTGTTACGCTTTGAAAGAGCAGCCTTAGTATCGGAATCTAAAACTGGTTTTTGTCTAGGTTTGTATTCTTCATCACTCATTGAGCAACCCCCTTTGAAATCACGTAAATTCCATCTTGGAAAACACGCGTATCTCTACCTTTAACGATAGTAGCCTTCTCTAAATTACCTGCAGTTTGGCCAACTTCTTCAACATTATTGCCCTCTATAGTCACAGCATCGCCTTTCACATTGACTTTCACGTCACCAATAATCGCCGAACTACGGCTGGCTTTTTCACCTAAGAAATTATCAATAGTTACATTATTTCCTTTAACAACAACTTTCATAGGGAAATGAGCAAAAACAATTTTCATTTCATAAAGGAAACCTTGGTTTACGCCTTTAACCATATTTGATAAATGAGCGTTCCAAGTTCCAATCAATGCCTTTTCTTTCTTTCTTAGATTGCTACCTATAATTTTTAATTTGTTATCAGCCTGTTCGAATTTTATTGCGGTGTGCTCAAAGTTTCTTGAAAGTTCACCTCTTGGCCCTGTAACTTTCACATCTGAACTACTACTGTCTATGGAGACACCTTCAGGTATATCTACAGCATGAACCAACTCTTTGATTAACATTAGTAAACGTAAGCGAGTAGCTTTCCTCCTGTTAACGCTTCTTTGGCTTGATCATTGTTCATTACACCATATGGCGTTGTAAGAATCAATAATCCGAAATCTTTAGCCGGTAAGTAACGAGCTTCATGACGTTCCATATCTCTCAATTTTACAGAGAAACGAGGTTTGATTGCTCCACAACCATTGATTCTTCCATTTAGTGAAATGTCAAATTGTCCACCTTGGCCATTCTCTTTGTATTCGTAATTATTCAAGTAACCCTTTTCAGTTAATAGTTTTAAAACGTCTCCAATTAAACGCGATGCAGGAACTACGGCACTTTCCTTTCCAACGTGGTCAGCGTTTTTGATAAGAACAAGGGCGTCTGATAGTGAATCGTGTCTCATATTTTCTTACCTCAATCGTATTTTTTGAATCCTAGCTCTATGGCTTTATCTCTGAAACATTGTCTACACAAGTTCAGACCATAACGTCTCACAAGCCCGCGTTTTCTATCACACAAAACACACCCTTCGATACGTCCGCGATATACTTCACGTTCTTTTATTTTTACGTTATCAATATTCATACTTTGAAAACCTCCAAAGCGAATTTTTTCTGCATGAATTCTTGGCATTCTTCCGCATTAATTCGGTGATTCTTGCCAACTCTTTTACTCTTAATTTTTCTTCTTGATACTCTAAAACCGGGCCTTTCAAAAGCAATAGCAATATCAAGACCGAATATTCCAATATCAGGATCATAACTTTCATTTTTGTATCCTGTGTAATCAGGAATTCCAAAACTTAAACCGCCAGTTTTAGAGAAACAGTAATTTGGTAACCTATTTTCTCTAACCCATAATGAGTCTTTGATGATTTTTTCAGCAGCAGCGCCTCTTAGTGTGACTTTACACCCAATAGGCATACCAAGTCTGATACCTAAATCACGGTTAGTGGATTTTGATAAGGTTCTTGTAGGTTTACATCCACTTAATTTTTCCAATACACTTTCCGCCTTTGCTAATCTCTCACCAGCTTCTCCAACACCAATATTTAGAACAACTTTAGCTATTCTTAATTCTCTCATTGGGTTCATACTTTAACCTCCGGAAGAGATACCATTGCTTTCTTTTCTCCAACAACAAATGAGTATGTTTTTATGGTCTGGAATTCATCATACATAACTAGATTCGGTTTTGTGCTACGTGTAATTTCTACGCCTTTAATTTTAGAAATAGAACCAACGTGAGATCCGCCTGTGATAAGTGCTTGAGCACCCTCTTTGAATTCCAATATGGTTTTTATCTTCATATTAGGTAAAGTAATTTGTAAAACATCACCAGTTTTTATTTTTTTATCAGATAAAATATTTGTTCCATCATGTAAATTTAATTGAGTTTTTCCACCTTTGATAACACGTTTATTTTCTACACGAACAAGTTTCCATTTAGCTTCAGCAGGTTTCACTTCAACAAATTCGATTCTTCCATGATTATCAATCATTGCTCTGAAATGTTTTTTCATTTTTGGTAAGGAAATTAAATCCATTAATCCTACAGCAGTTTTTGGTTTTCTTACGACTCTTTGATCAATCAATACTTCTCCAGCATGGAGAATAATTTTAGCTTCACGATTATTATCACAAACATTCAGATAATCTCTTAAAATTGTAGAGATAGGAATAGCTCCTTCTAAGGAGTGTTTACCAGGCATAGGTCGTGTAGTCCAAACATTTTCTTTTCTTGCAATATTCCAAGAACGTGGCGCAACCAAACGCTTCAAGTGGTCACTACTCATTCAGAACCTCCGAGTCTATCAATAAGTTCTGCTTTTTTGCCTCCAACAGGCAATCCTTTTTCTTTCAAAGCAGCTTTTAATTCAGGAACAGTCATTTTATCATAGTTGATTTCTTCAGATTCTTCAGTTTTAGAATCTTCTTCAGAAGTTTCTTCTTCGTTTTCTTCTTCTATAGGTCCCACTGTTTCAGCTTCATATTCATCTTCAGCAGCTTCAAATTCTGAAATTACTTCATCAGTCCATTCAACGGATTCATTTACTCTGGTCAATAATTTTCTTCTTCTCATATCTGACCAATCAGGATTAATGATGACAACATTTGACGCATCAATCGGCCTTTGAAGCTCAGTACCATCAGATTTGAAATAAGTAAATCCTTCAACATATATTTTACGTCCTTTTCTATCAACCTTAGCTATTTTTGTTGAAGATTTAGATTTTCCTTCTCCTCTTACAACCATAACTCTGTCACCCTTTCTAACAGACATAGATCTTGGGTACATGAACCCTCGAGACATCTGTCTCTCCCTAAGCCCTCTATCTATCGGAGCAGCCATCTCACGATGCCTACGGTGATAAGGGGCCGTATACCGGGCGAGTCTCTGTTTTCTTGGTTGTTTTGAACTCATATTATCATACAATTGTTGTTGCAGCCGCGGCAATACGCGGCCATCTTTCTGCAGCTTCTCTTGACACTGGACCTTTGATTCCAGATCCTTTGGTTTCGCCTTGTTCATTAGTCAATACAGCAGCATTATCTTCAAACTGAACCATACTTCCATCAGCTCTACGATAAGGTCTCCTGCATCTTACTATAACGGCACGAACCAATTGCCTTCGCATTTCGGGTTTTCCTTTTTTAACTGAAGCAACGACCATGTCGCCAACTCCGGCAGCAGGAGATCTACGATGAACTCCTTTGTAATTAAGAACTGTAACAATTTCAACGGTTTTTGCACCACTATTATCGACGCAATCAAGTCTTGCACCTTGTGGCAGACCTCTCATTTGTCTTCCTGCAATAGCTCTCATGGGTCTCTCCTTTCTATTACAACAAACGATTTTGTTTTTGATAGTGGCCTACACTCCATTAGTGTGACGAGATCTCCTTCAGCAGCTCCAACACTTGCTGGACTGTGAGCATTTATTTTTGATGAGCTACGTGCGTATCTTTCGTATTTAGAATCATATTTCATTTTATCGATTTGGACAACAATAGTTCTCTGAGCTTTTGCTTTCAATACAGTTCCACGTAAAATTTGTCCTCTAACTGACAAGCGCCCATAGAAAGGATCATTTGGATCTCCATCCCAAGGATTTGCAGGCTTCTCAACGTCTATGCCAATATCACGCGGCCCTTCTTTACTCATGCTTTCACCTTTTTTATTCTATCTTGTGGCCGATATGCTATTTTGGATCCAATGATTTCACCATTTTCAAACATGAATCGCGCCGGTCTTTTGCTAACTGTTTTCTTAGAACCATCAGATTCTATAACTACAGTTTCACGAGTTTCATTGACAATCATGCCTGAAACTCCACATAAGGTAGGGTCACTATGATGTGAAACAGTGACGGATTCTCCAATAAATTCAACTCTACCATCCATTATTCAACCTCCACAGGGAAACCCATATCTGACAAAACTTCGTTAACTTTTCTTGTGTGGTCTCCTTGAAGTTCAATTATTCCACCTTTTGAAGTTCCACCAGTTGCACATTTTGTCTTTAATTGTTTAGCTAAATCAGAGATATCGACGCCTTTTCCAATGCCGTCAATTACAGTAACTAATTTTCCATATCTACGTTTTTCAATGTGTACTTTTATTGATTGCTGTTCTCTTACAATTTCTTCCATTGCGAGTAATTCTTTAGGCAGGCCAGTTAACGGATCAATTTCAACCATTATTTTCAGCCTCCAATTCAATTTCACGCATAATTGTTGTTAATCTTGCAATTTGTTTCTTCAAAGCTCTCATTCTTCCAGGAGAAGTTGGTTGTCCACCCATAGAAGCTACACCTCTCTCATTCATTAATTCAGATCGAAGTTCATGAAGTCTAGAATCTCTTTCTTCAGGTTGCATTTCTCTAATTTCAGAAGGTTTCTTTAAACTCATTTCTTTTCACCTTCTTCTTTCTTTTCTTTGCCTTTAGATTTCTTTTTAGATTCTTTTTCTTTAGGCTTTCCTTCATCCTCTTTTTCTTTAACTTCTTCAGTATCTTCTGAGGTTTCTTCTTCTTTAGCTTCTTCAGCTACAGGAACTTCAATCTTTGCGACTTCAATTTCATCAGGTAATTTTGCATCAGGTTTCATTATAGCTACTTTAACACCAATTGTTCCTGGCTTGAGTTTTGCTTGAGCAATTCCAACATCC
This sequence comes from uncultured archaeon, assembly GCA_964651915.1. Taxonomy (GTDB): domain Archaea; phylum Thermoplasmatota; class Poseidoniia; order MGIII; family CG-Epi1; genus CG-Epi1. Next base: position 15,126 of record CAZYZI010000008.1, read on the forward strand.
ATTAATTCTAATGCAGTTTCACCACAGAATTTGATATGTCCTGATAGGAATTTTTCAGTTCGGTGTCTTAATCCAGTTAATTTACCTGCAATTGTTATTTGACAACCTCTGGCTCCAGCATCCATTATGCGTTGGAGCATAGAATTGCCAGCCCTTCTGTAATTCCAACCACGTTCCAATGCATTAGCTACTTTTGCAGCCATTATTAATGGATTCAAAGCAAATTGGTTTACTTCGCCAGCTTCGACTTGTAAATTTTCATATCCGAATTTTCGTTCTAATTCATCAGTTAATCTTTGAATATCACTACCTTTTCTACCGATAACCAAACCAGGTCTTTCAGCAGAAATTCTTACGTGAGTGCCCAGTGGTGTTCTTTGAATTGATAAGCCTCCAAATCCAGCTCTTGCAGTTCGTTTCTGGACGTGGTCATGAACTTGTACACGACGTACACGTTCTTTCAACATTTCTTTTACGATGGTCATTTCAATTCCTCCAGAACAACTTCAACATTTGCACTTTCACGCATTTTAGGAGTTGCTCTCCCTCGAGCTCTTGGAAATCGAGCTTCAAAGGATCTTCCACGAGAAGTAGCAATATGTACAATTCTCCAATTTTCTATATCAATGTGAATAGCTTCACCATTATTTCCTGCAGATTCAATTATTTTTAGAATTGCAGCTGCAGTTTTCATAGGATATCTTCCAGTTGAGATTCCTTTACCTTTTCTGTGCCCTACTTTTCCATCGTGTCTCTTGAATGGGACGGCTTGTTCTTTTCGCATTACTCTTTCTAAGTAACTTTTAGCTTTTTCAAGTTCCATGCCTTTCAGAGCATGACATACTTCTCTGGCCGCTTTAGGTGAGACATTCAATCCAGTACCGCGAGCAGCAGCATGAATTTCGGGGTCGTATGGGTATGAGAATCCTTTCATAATATCACTTCAACGGCATAAATTTAGATGACTTGGTAGCGCCAACTCCAGGTCCAGTGTGTGTAGGGGACGTTCTTGTAGGGGCTAATTCCCCAAAGTAAAGTCCAATCATTTCGGGCATAATTTCTAGGTTTACGAACTCTTTTCCATTGTGAACTGCGAAAGTTCTTCCTACAAATTGAGGAATAATTATCATTTCACGACGATGAGTTCGAAGTACTTTGTCCGGTTTATTGTTAGAATCATTAATTAATTTGGCTTGTTCTTGACTTAAGCCTCTTCTGAAAGATCTTCTCTGTCTGGAAGGTACAATTTTAATAAAATCTTCAAAATTCAATTCTTGAAGTTTATCGATAGTCATTCCGCGGTAAGTAAATTCTTTCTTACGGCGTACTTGAATACCTGCCTTTCTCTTTCTCTCTCTCCTTCTTGCAGCCTTAGGCGTTGCAAGTCCCTTTGTTCTACGGGCCATTAGCGTTTACCTCCAGTTCGTTTAGCTGCAATGTGCCCTACTTTACGACCAGGCGGTGCATTTCTTGAAACTGTAGACTGAACACCAACAGTTTGTTTTCTTCCACTACCATGAGGGTGGTCAACAGCATTCATTGCAACTCCTCTAACTTTAGGCCAAATTTTAGGTCTAGAACGAGTACGATGGAAATTTTTACCTGCTTTTGCTATTGGTTTTTCACCTCTTCCTGATCCTGCTACAGCACCAACGGTTGCTCGGCACATATTATCGAGCGTTTTTTGAGCTTTAGAAGGTAATCTGACCGTAGTCAAATTTCCGTGAGAGATAATTGTTGCAGCTTGTCCTGCAGCTCTGGCCAATTTACCTCCATCGCCAGGTTTCATTTCAACATTGTAAATTTTTGTTCCTTCAGGTATAGAACCAATATATGCAGTATTCCCCACATTTATCTCAGCACCATGGCCGGTGCTAATTTCTTGTCCAAGATGCATTCCATCATGGGCAATCATAGTGTAAGTTCCATCTTGATCTTCAACTTTAGCAACTGGTGCAGTCCTACCAGGATCGTGTAAAAGTTCGACAACTTTACCATTTGAAGATTTAGCTCTAGGATGTCTTGCTTCACCTTTGAAACGATTGTCTGGAGCTTTGTAACGATGCCCACGACCGCGTCTTCTAGGTATGATTCTCTTTCCCATTTATATCACAATATTCCTAATCTATTACTCAAATCTTCTGCAGAGTGACCCTCTGAGAGTTTGACAATTGCTAGTTTACCTTCTTTGGTAATTCTCGTATTAACTTTGCTCACTTCGACTTGGAAAAGAGCTCTGACAGCTCCTTTGATGTCGTGCTTTGATGCAGTTCGAGCAACATAGAATTCTAATTTGTTTTGTTCAAGCATGTAAAGCGCTCTTTCTTTGGACCTTGGGCTGAGAATTACTTTGTGTTCACTCACAATCTATCTCCCAAAGCTGAAACTGCAGCTTTACTGAATACAACTAATCTGCCAGGGTCTCCGCCAGGTGCCAATAGTTCGGTGTTTAGATCCTTAGAAGTAGTAACATCAACACCAGAAAGATTACGGAATGCTCTTTCAGATCCATTATTTTCTGAAAGAACAATCAATACTGATCTAGGTGTTCGATATTTTCTTCCACGTCTCTTTCCTTTTCCTGCTCTAATACCTTTACCGCCATATGAACGGTCAACATCATCACCAAGACCTAATCCATCAAGTAAAGCCATAGCTCTCTTGGTTATTGATTCGCCTTCATGATCGGAAGCAATGTTTTCAATTTTATCATCTACTACATACGGTAAGGTGGCTTTCTCAGGAACTTCATGTCCTCTTGCACTTACGTATGATTCTTGTGAAGTTGCAGCTAATGCCGAACGGAAAGCTTTCTTTCTTTCCTTAGCGTTAATTTTCAAGTCCCATTCTTTTTCCACTTTAGGAGGGTGTGCTCTTCTTCCTCCAACAGTATTTGGAGCTTCAGCACCACGTCCGCCTCCACCATTTTTACGTGGTGTACGGGCCATACCTCTACCTTTACCGGGCCATGATACAGAGTGACGGAATCCAGCGCCTTTGGATGCTCCGTAAGCTTGTCTGCGGTTAGCTCTTGCAGCTCTTACAGCTCTACGAATTAAATCTAATCTTACAGGTTCTTCGAAAGCAGCAGGCAATGTTGCAGAGCTTTTCGAAGCTTTACCTTTCATGGAGTAAATAGGAACTTTCATTCTACACTCCCTGTTGGCTTTCTTGTGAAACCATAGTTATTTCTGGTTTTACAACGGAATTAGCTCTTGTACCGTGGAATCTAACAGCTTTTCTAAATCTGATTAGACGTTTACTAGGACCAGGTAAAGAACCATGCAACAAAGCATAGGTTCCACGAATTAGTCCATAGTTTAGGAAACCACCTTTTGGATTAATTTCATCCGGGTTATCTCCAATTTTTAGTAATCTTTTGTTATATTCAGTTCTTTGATGATATCCAGTTTGACCTGCTTGTGGTACAGTAGATACAACATAACCAGGACTGAATGGACCCAAATTTCCAATCATTCTGCGGTGTTTTGAGTTTTTGTGTGTTAGTAATTTCACTCCCCAACGTTTTACGTGACCTTGGAAACCATATCCAGTAGTGACAGCCACAGCATCTAACATTTCACCATCTTCTGCAAAATCATTAACTGTGAATTCCTTACCAAGCATACCTTTTGCAAAATCAATTTGAGCATCGATAGCTCCGCCACCAACAGCCATTTCCATGATTTCAGGTCTTTTCTTTGGTATTCCAGTTACCATTTTAGGTTGAGTTTGAACTAGTAATCTAACTTCTTCAAGATCATTATCTTTCATGCTTTTCCAAGCAGCTTTATTATCTTGTTCTTTAGGGATAGGTAATTTACGTTCTAAGTCAGGATCAAGTTTCTTGTCCCATGCTTCGGTAAGAGTTCTCAAACCATAAGTATCTTGAACATATCCACGAGCTCCAATAACTTTCATTGCAGGCATTTCAACTACAGTAACAGGCATACGAATCTCTTGCCCTGCTGTTGTAGATTTCTTTCGGTAATCAACAGCCATGATGTGACTCATACCAACTTTGTATCCTGCAAAACCAAGAATTTTAGGTTCATCGCCATCGACAGCAGCCCAACTAGAGATATGTGGCGTTTCAGAGCGTGCTCTCTTGCGAGGGCTGAAAGCCATGGATCCGCGGTTCGGTTTGTTGTGTTTTGGCATTTTTTCCTTTCTCTCCAAATAACGCTAACTGTTGCTAACAGTATCGAAATTAGGCGTAGTTTCTCACAGGTTGCACATCGTACCGTGACGCCGTTTCTCGTCGAGAACAAGTGTCTCAAGAGGTGTAGGGATAATTGCCCTAAACGTCTGGTTGCGTGATAGTGAGGTCTGTCGCACAAAGGCACTCTATATAAGGACTGGTTTATTTTTTATCGAGGATAGGTTCATTTTCAGGAGCTTTCGTTACTTTGGATGGAATTTCCTTAATCCCATACATCGCTCTGGTTATCCAGTGCCTCTTTGTAACTTCAAAGAATATCCAGCATCCAAGTGTAACCAGAATAGTACCAATAACAAGTATTACAATATCAGAATATCCGCCTGCTAGAAAGATAACAAGAACAGCATAAACAATTGGTTGATGAATGATATAGAAAGGATAGACTCCTTGGTTAAGGTATGCTAAATTCTTACTTGGTTTATTGAGAAATTTGGCACCCCATGTAAATACGAATAAACACCAGAACCAAGCATGAAAACTAGTCACAAAACATGCTATCAAAGTCATATTTGTATGATAATTTATTCCTAAGTGTTTGTGGTCATTACCAGCCCACCCCCCTCCAACATAAGGAATTCCACTTTTCGTCTCTTCTGATTTAATCCAAATGAATGCTAGTGTAGATACAATAGTTCCGACAGTAATAGGGATTCTTGAATTATCAATAAATTCAAAATATTGATCTTTATTGACTATGAATATATAGCCAAAAAAGAAAACTAGTAGATACCATGGCCATTCATATCCAAATCCAATAGCTTCTCCCATTATTGGTTTGAGCAGAACATCAGAAAGTGACAAAGTAATTGGTAGAAGAATTAAAGGCCCTAATCTAAAAGGAATTTTGAATATACTTCTCAGAAATCTTGCTACTTTCCCTTCAGGATAATTTCTTACAAGATAAAAGATAGGAAGTAAAAATAGAGAATATTGGAATAAACTCCATATGAACCATAGATGACCCAGAGACAATAATCTACTCAATAACGGTACAATCATTAGAAGAGACATAGCAATCCCAAATCCAAGAAAAGCAAGTATTCCCTCTATCAAACCACTAGGAAAATAATCAAGTACAAACATCCAAGTCAAAGGCGTTATAGTCCAAATGCCAACAAACATAGGTATCAGTAATCTCCTTGATCGTTCTTCCAAAAATCTTTCCCATGTCCGTCGTTTGAAAGCAAAAGCCGTCCCCATCCCACTAATCATGAAAAGAGCCGCCAGTCTCCATTCATGCATCCATGTTAAGATATACGAAATAATTCCACCTCCAAAGAAAGTGTAAACATTAACAGCCTCTTCTCCAGCATCGGCGTTCAAATCTTCACGTTTAGCATCTTCTGCAACACTATGTTCAGGTTGTACAAAATCGTAGGCATCCCAATAAACTCCAATTCCTACGTGAAATGGAATCAATAAGGCAAATAAAATGACCCTAAGCCAGTCGATGTCATAGCGTCTAATTTTCTTTGGAGGTTCTTCCACACTTTCCCATAGAGTTTCTAATTTAACCCTATCTTGAATTCAAAGCCGGCCAAATCATAGTTGTTGCAATTATAACAAATATTTGTACAACTACAAAGATAACAAAGTTGAAATTAACATTGTAAACAATCGTTATAATCAAAGATAAAAACAATGAAAAAACGACACTTCCAATCAATAATTTTTTGAAACCTATTTCGTCCCAGTGATCAGTCGTCCTTCCATCCCTCCTGCAATTTCTATAACTTGTCCAGTTATATGTCCTGAGAGTGAATTTGAAGCAAGCATGACAATAGAATTTGCGACATCTTCAGGCGATGCTAATTTCTTCAATGCCATAGTTGATACAACTTTGTCGACATGGTCTTGGTTTAGTCCTTCGTCTATTTTTTTCTGAGTAACAGTCCAGCCAGGCGCAACAGCATTAATTCTAACTTTATCACCAATTTGTGCAGCTTCATTCTTTAGTGTTTTTAGCAATCCAGAAGTGATTGCACCTTTAGCAGCAGCATAATCTGCATGTCCAGCTTCCCCATAAATTCCAGCAGTGGATCCTACAAAAACTAGAGATCCTTGTTTTGTTTCTGAAGCATGTTTCAGAAATTCTCTCGAAGTATTCAAAGTTAGGGATAAATTAGTGTTGAAAGTATCATTTAATCGCTTATCATCAAGTTCCCACAGCGGAGCAAATTTCTTTGGATATTTTCCTGCGTTAGCTACACAAACATCAATTTGCCCTTCTTTTTCAATAACTTCGTTAAAAAGTTTCTTAGTTTGAGTTGAATCAGTCAAATCTGCACCGATTGCAGTACCGCCAATTTCATTTGCAATTTTTACAGCATTATCTTTTGAATTGTGATAATGGACAATAACTCTTGCATTTTTTTCGGCAAAAGATTTGGAAATTACACTTCCAATACCTCCGGCACCTCCAGTTACTAAAACAACCTTACCATCTAGGTCAGCATTCATGTTTCAATTTCGATAGCTGTAGCCATTCCACCACCTAAACAGGCAGTTGCAAAACCACGCTTACCATTTATAGTTCTAAGTGCGTGGATTAAAGCTAAAACAATTCTGCAACCTGACGCTCCAAGCGGATGTCCCATTGCTACAGCCCCTCCATGAACGTTTAATTTTTCGTGTTTTAGTCCCAAACCCTGCATAACTCCTAAGCAGGCAGAGGCAAAAGCTTCATTATGTTCATAAAGATCATAATCTTGTTCACCATTTCTACCTTGCATTTTCCATAATTTTTGCACTGTTGGAATAGGTGCAGACATTACATCTTCAGGAGAAACACCGGCTGCACAATAGTTGGTTATAGTTGCCAAAACTTCTAAATTTAATTCTTCAGCTTTTTCTCTAGACATTATTAAACAAGCAGCAGCTCCATCTGAAATTTGACTTGCATTACCGGCCGTAACTATTCCATTTTCATCAAAGACAGGTTTCAAATTAGATAAAGAATCAAGTGAAGTGTCTGGCCTGATTCCTTCATCAGTCTTCAAAATCCCCTCATCGAGTTCAACAGGAATATGATATTGAGCAAATGCGCCTTTTTTATGGGCGTTTTGCGCACGAATATGCGACTCGAGAGCAAATAAATCCGATTCTTCTCTGGTAACTTCAAATTGTTCAGCAATTCGATTTCCAGTTTGAGCCATTATCATTCCGTTGAATGCATCAATTAGTCCATCATTCAGCATGCTATCAACAGGTTTTTCCATACTAATTTTTCCATCCTTATCTCTAGAAACAGTAAACGGCGATTGTGACATAGATTCCATTCCGCCAACCATTAAAATGCTCGATTCACCAGCCCGTATTGAGTTAGCAGCTAGCATAATTGCTTTCATACTAGATCCACACATTTTGTTTATCGTAAGTGCAGGAATATTTTCCGGGATTCCACCTTTGATTGCAGCTTGCCTTGCAGGATGTTGTCCAATTCCAGCAGAGAGAACATTCCCCATAATGACCTCATCAATCATCGCAGGATCAACATTGGTTTGTTCTAATGTAGCTTTGATTGCCATTGCCCCTAAATCTACAGCAGAAGTATTGAATAATGCACCTTTGAATCTTCCGTGGGCAGTTCGAACACCGCCAACAATGACAACATCTTTAGCATATTCCATAGTTTATTAGGTAGTGTAGCACCTAAGTAAAATAACTTCGCAGAAACTTTAAGAAAAGCCCGATTAGGCCTGCAAGTAACAACAATCATGGCTGACCCGAAGATAAAGGAAAAACGCTGGACGGTGGATTTAGAGAAAAAAATCCAAGAAGCGCATTTTGCAGAAGGTCAAAGATACACCTTCAATCCTAAATCAGATAAGGAGATTTTTGTAATAGATACTCCACCACCTTATCCTTCAGGTACCTGGCATATTGGTGCAGTAGCTCAATATTCAATGATTGATGTGATAGCACGCAGTCAGAGACTTCTTGGAAAGGAAGTATACTTTCCATGGGGTGTTGATCGTAATGGAATAAATATTGAATTTACAGTTGAAAAGAAAACTGGCCGTAAAATGAAAACTTATGATAGAGCGGAATTCTTGGATATTTGTAGAAGCGAAATAGAGAAATATACTCAGGAAATGAGAAATATTGCAAAAAGAGTAGGACTTTCTTGTGCATATGATAATGAATATTTGACGGACGCTCCAGAATATCGCGCTGTAACTCAATCCATTTTCATAGATTTATTCAAAAAAGGAGATATTGTTGAAGAATTAAGACCAAATTTGTATGATCCAGTGGAAGGAACAACGCTTGCAGAAGCTGAAGTCGAAAGGTTATCTCGAAAAACTAAGTTAGTAGATGTACGTTGGTCTGTAGAAGGAGAGAATCAATCTCCAGTTATTATTTCAACAACAAGACCAGAATTAATTTGCGCATGTGGAATAGTAATGGTTCATCCAGATGACAAAAGATATCAAAAATTAGTTGGTAAGAAGTTAGAATTGCCAATTGGTACTTCTGGACGTTCAAAAACAGTAGATGTTCAGGCTCATTCAAGCGTAAACATGGAATTCGGTTCAGGAGTCTTGATGGTTTGTTCTTTTGGAGATCAAAATGACGTTTCAGTATTCAGAGAATTAGGTTTAACACCATTCCAAGCAATTGATTTAGAGGGAAAAATAACTGATGTTGGAGGGCCTTTAGCAGGTTTATCAGTCATCGAAGCAAGAAAAAAGGCCTTAGAAATTTTAGAAGAAGCAGATAAAATTGAAAATATAGAGGAAAGAGATCAAGAAATTCCAGTTTCTGAAAGGGGAAAGAATCCTATTGAAATTATTTTATTGAAAGAGTGGTATGTTCGTCAAACCCATATACAAGATAGATTGAAGGAGTTGTCAAACCAAAGCAATTTTGTACCTCCTCGTAACAAACAATTCTTGTTAGATTGGATGGAAAATATAACTATTGATTGGCCAGTCAGTAGACGTAGATGGTATCACACTGAAATCCCAGTCTGGTATTCGGAAGATAGAAAGAGAGTTATTACACCGCCGCACGGAAAATATGTACAACCGTGGAGAGATTCTCCTCCAGGAGATTCGATTGTTCTAGATCGTGAAACAAGAAAAGAATTGGGCACATATTCAGATATGAAATCTGAACTTGGAAGTTTAGAAGGCGAAGAGAAAGTTTTTGATACTTGGATGGATTCTTCCAACTCGAATTTGTATGTTTCAGGCTATTTATCAGATTCAGAATTATTTGAGAGAGCTTTCCCAACAGGAGTTAGGCCACAAGGAAAAGAAATAGTTCGAACTTGGCTATATTACACACTTCTAAAATCAGCATTGCTCCTCGATAAACCAGGATTTGCTAACATTTGGATTGATGGTTTAGGAATGGACCCATGGGGTCGTAAAATGTCCAAGTCTCTTGGTAATGGAATTGATGCAGAATCAGTTTTGGAATGTGGTTTTGGTGGAAGAACAGGTTCTTGGAAAATTAAGGGACCTGAAGGTAAGCAGGTAACACTCCAAGCTAAGAAAATAGGTTCAGAATGTTTTAGATTTTGGAAAGCAGCAGATGCACAAGTTGGAGATGATTTCCAAATAAATCCAGAACAGATTGAATTGAGATATTTTGGAATTTTAACAAAGATTTTCAACGTCGGTCGCTTTGCTTCACAATTCGATTTTGATGGTGATTTAGATTCAGTACCTGATAATTTAGAAAACGAAGATAAATGGATTCTAGCCGAATTCTCAGAATTGTTAGATAAAGCAAAGACAGGTTATTCTGGTATGGATATCTATACGGCAGCCCAAGGAATTAAGATATTCAGTACTGGTGTTTTTGCTTCACATTGGTTAGAAATGGCAAAGACTAGATTGTACAATGATGACGCTTCAGCAACATGGACACTTCACCGTGTTTTCAGAGATATGATGTCGATTTTATCTCCAATATGCCCATTCTTTACACATCATTTGTCTACTACTTTGTATGGGAAATCAGCAGTAGATGTAGATACTTTCCCTCAAAAGCCGTTATCGGATACTTCTGATTTCACTAACATGACAGAATCTTTGATAGAATTCAATTCACAGGTATGGAAAGCTAAGAAAGATGCAGGAATATCGTTAGCAGCCCCAATTACAGGTCATAAAATTCCAGATTCATTGAAAAGTATTGAACAAGCTTTGATTTCAATGCATAAACTGGAATAGATTCTATAATGGTTCAATCTAAAGAAGATAAAGAGTTAATGGACCGAGCATTTCAAGACGAAGCAATTTGGCGCGATACAGTAGAAAAAATGAGAAAAATAAATCCTGTTTCTTGTGGAGATTTATTGAGATATGGTGCTATAGTTACAGGCTGGTCTGAGGACCCAGAAAAAGACCTTCGTGAAGCGATTAGACTTTTTGATAAGGCTAACGTCTCTGCCGAAGCTGCCTGGTGCCGTCTTGATTTAGCTTCACATCTAAGGAAAAATAGTTCAGGAAGAGAACGGCTATTGGACGAGGCATATCGCATTTTTGAAAACGCCAAGGATAAAGATGGTATATCGGCAGTTCTTGAAGCTAGAGGAGTTAAGGAAGAATTATCAGAAGAAAGAGATCCTACAGACACACCAGCTTTGATAATGGCCGGAGGGGCAATTTTTGCTATGGTAAGTCTTGCAGCAATGATAAGTTGGGAGGGAACTGCCTTCGATGCTTGGTTTGCAGCAGGAGCCACAGGATGCGTTTCTGGTTTAGGTGTTTTGTTTTTTGGTCTTTATAACTTTTGGAAATTGAAATAAATTACATATTTCAATATCTCAAGTTAAAGAAAGATTTATTACTTACCCAAATTTTAGTGTATTTACATGAGGCATCCTTACGAAGTTAGACTTGAAAAATTGGAAGCACGGGTTGCCCGCCTAGAGTCCATTATGAAAAAGTCTGCAAGATCAAGAAAACTCTTGGCCTAGATTCGCCGAAAATGCAATATTTGCTAATCCGAAGAGTGTAGATTGTACTTTTTTTAATTCCTTATCCAAAAATCTTTGGCATCCTTTTATATAGTAAACCAATTTTGTCTCTAATATGTTGGAAGGCAAGGCACTAGTTGTCGCAGTCATGATGCTTACAGCAGCACCGATTGCAGCAACAGACCAAGGACAAGCATTCTTAGGGGATGTTACTTACGAAATTGGCGAAGTATTCAATGATGATGAGAAAGAAACCAAAGTTATCGATAAAACATTGGATGAACCAGATATTGAAGATAAAAGATTATTATTAACAGACGATAAAGAGGAAGTTGATTGTTTAACTATAGAACAATGGAAAAAAACATTAGTTCCTGAAGAAAAAGTAGACGAAGAGCGTGAAGAAAAGGAAGGCGCTCGCGGTGACGGTAAAGAAAACAAAGAAACAGATGAGAAGAAGGAATCTGATGTAAAAGACTGGACTGATAAGAAAGAAATTATAGATGAAGATGCTTGTTTATCTGCAGAAGAATGGGCACTAAAATTCGAATCAGGTGATGACAAAGAAGAACCATGTTTCACAATTGAAGATCTTGAAGAAAAGATGGAAGATGAAAGAAAACATCACAAAAAGGGCTGGGGCCGAATCCATCATGGTGAAGACAAAGATTGGGATCGAGAAGACAATGATTGGGCTGAAGACGAAGAATTTAGGTTGTATTTAGCAGAATTATCAGAAGCATGCAGTGAAGGCGACGAAGAAGCATGTGATGAATTATTAGAAATCCGTGAAGAATTAGTAGAAGATCGTGATGAAGAAGAGCGGGAAGAGCGTGATGAAGAAGAGCGGGAAGAGCGTGATGAAGATGACGGTGCACGTGGCGATGATGAAACCGACGAAGATGAAGAATTCAGATTATATTTAGCAGAATTAGCCGAAGCATGTGACGAAGGTGATGAAGAAGCATGTGGCGAATTCCGTGAAATTATGGCTGAATTAGTAGAAGATCGTGAAGAGAAAGATAGAGATGAGAAAGATTTGGATGAAGATGCTTGTCTAACTATGGAAGAATGGAAAGAAGTTCTTGGCGATGATAAAAAAGAAAAAGATGAACGTGGGGAAGATGACCGCAAGGAAAAAAGTCCACACCGAGATACTTTTGTTCGTGAAATTATAGAAGAACTTGAATATGCTTGTGAAGAAGAAAATGATGAAG
>CAZYZI010000009.1:0-18845 GCA_964651915.1 uncultured archaeon
ATAATGGATAAAGATGGAGCTCCAGTTATATCTGAAAATGTCATGATTAGTATATCTGGTAACAATTATTATACTAATACAGACACTAATGGTACTTTTGCATTAAATCATACCTTAGTTTCAAATTATGAACTTGGTCAAGATATTGCTTTTGTTATATTTAACGAAACTACTTACTACCTAGGAAATCAAACTAATTCAACTTTTGAGGTTTATGGTTCATCATATTTTGATAGTATTCGAGTAGAGGGTGATTGGTTTGATCAAAGAATTGTAAGAGGTGGAGAAATTATTGTTACAGGTATTTTAGTAGATGATTTAGGTAACCGACTAACTAGTAACATTTCTTCGACAATAGGAAGTAAATCGCTAAATAATGCAACCTTTACAAATGATACATCTTTTATTATTACTGGAAATGTACCTGAAATATACCGAAATAATCATACTCTGCAGTTAAACTACTTAGGTAGTGAATTCCTAGTAGGAACATCTTATAAAAGTCAAGAAAATATTTTAGTACCTACTATAATAAAATTTGATTTTGAGCCATCGACTGTATTCGCAGGAAACAATGTTAATGTTTCTATATGGTTAGAAGAAGATGACCAAACAGCCCTACCTGATACTCAAATAAATGTAACACTTAAAAAATATTTTAGTGATGGGAAAATACAACTTGAAAAAGAAACAAAGATGTATCTTGTTACTGATTCGAATGGTTTTACGGAATTTAGTTTTGTTTTCCCTGCTAACGGAACCAGTGTATCTATTGAAATTGAATTCAAAGGTGGCTACGTTGATGCTTTCTATGATACACCTAAAGAAACCGAATTTACCGAGGCAAATATAGCCATTAGCATAACAAAGGCTGCTGAACCAATAGAACCATTTGATTTTGATAAATATGTTCCTTTATTCATAGGAATACCTGCTGCATTGCTTGTTACTGGTTACTATATGTATTGGACACAGAAACATAAATATGAAGTTCGAAATTTAATAAAACAGATGCAAAAGGAATTGAACAAAGATGAAGATTATAGACAAATTATCATTAAATCTTACCACCAATTACTCAATATCCTAAGCAGATATGGTTTTATCAAGACAAGAACCCAAACAGTTAGAGAATTTACTGATGTAATGACACGTGCCCTTCCAATACCTGAACACAGTGTCAAACTACTTACTTCTTTATTCGAAATTGCTCGATATAGCGGAATCAAACCAAAAGTTGTTGATGAATTTGGAATGGAAATGATAGATGGATCCTACAATATATGGTGTGTTGAAGCGATTAATAGTTTGCACCAAGTCGAAGTAGATTTGAATACAGGTCTAAAGCAAGGAAAGGTTTCTAGGTTTACAAATATATTTGGAATGGGAGGGCATAAATGAGAGGAAAGTTTTGGAAAGAATATGGTTCTAAGATTATGTCATTATTCATTGTAATAATGATGATAACTATTGTTTATCCTGTACTCGTTAATACTGCAAAGAATCCTTCGCAATTATCTGTTTATGATGATGATTGGAATGATATATCTGAGTTTTCTAACGATTTAGTTGCTGAAAAACATGAAATCAAAACAATCGTTTCAAGGCCTGCAATAATTGATAAAATTACAGAAATAGAACAAAACTCAACTAAACAAACCATCAATATAAACGAAACAATACTCGTTATTATTGGTATTGAAAAGAAATACAGCGAATATGACTCTATCGCAATTTATAATTTTGTTAAGGCAGGAGGTAAAGTGGTTATAGCTGCAGATTCAGGATATGCAAACTCTGCATTCTATGGTGGGCAAGATATTGGTGTTCAATGGTGGCCAAATAAAGTTCAACAAGGATGTGTACCTACCCAGGACACTGGTCTGGTAGGCGGAGCTGCTGATGCTCTTGGCTATGGCAATATAAATCCTAAATGTAAACCTGCAAGACTTTATGATGCTAACCATTGGGATGAATCAATACATCCTCAAAATAATTCAGTCGTAATAATAGATGCAAACATAGAACGAATGAACTTTGATGGCCAATTAATGATGAGTTCCCCCGCCGCCCTAAAATTACCAAAGGGTTCAAGCTCAGCTGAAGGACTTGCTTATTCAACACAGCAAGGCTTCATCGATTTTGACCAAGATGGTAAAGGAGGTGTTGGAGAAAGCACACATCGCAGTGCGGAAACATGGGGTGAAGAATGGCCTGAAGCACAAGGTGCAGAAGTTATAGCTGAAGCAAATGTGGGTGAAGGCAAAGTAATTTTAATCTCAGATACTAGCCTATTTACAAATCGTTACTATAATCAATTAGATAACAAACAATTCATAAATAGTATGTTTGAATATCTAACTGATGGTGAAGAATATACTATTATTTTTGATGAGAGTAGACATATTCAATCTGATTTTGTATCATTAGTATATGTTCAACTCTTTGGAATTTTAGGATATATTAGTAGCAGTGAAACTTTAGGGGTTCTATTTCTTGGAGCTATAATTTTAGGTTTACAATTAGTTATGATGCGTGTCGAAAATCCGGCACCTTGGAGGCATTTATTCAATATCTATGAGGGTAGATTGTCTAGATTTAGAGTGCCTCATGCACATTATACTCATCCCGAAACCATAAAAGAAGTCTTTATTGAAAAAGTAAGAATCGATAATGGTTTTACAAGGGAAGAATTCGAAATGTTGGCACCTTCAAAAGTAGAAGAACTATTGAAGGATCCAATATTAATTAGATTCATTATAAATAATGAAAAAAATATGACCTTAAATGAGGTCGAGGAAGCAATCAAAAGGTGGAAAAAATGAGCCCGTTGTTTGGAAATAATAAAAAAGAGGAAGAAGAGCCAGAAGAAGCAGTAGCTGAGACTGAAGCGCAAAGTGACGGAGTGCAAACTTACGTCATGGAGCCTTCTTTACAAGAAACGCATGACTTAATTCAAGCTGTATTAGGTGAAGTCGAACAAGTGGTTATGGGAAAAAGACCCATACTTGACCTATGTGCTGTAGGGATTTTAGCAGGAGGAAATACACTTTTTGAAGATAATCCTGGACTAGCAAAAACTTTGTTATCTAACACTTTTGCCGAAGCTTTAGGAATAAATTTCAAGCGTGTCCAGTTTACTCCTGATTTACTTCCTGCTGATATAACTGGAATTTATATTTGGAATCAAAAAGATCAAAAATTCCAGTTCAGGAAAGGACCTCTTTTCTGTAACTTATTATTAGCTGATGAAATTAATCGTGCCCCTCCAAAAACTCAAGCTGCTTTGCTCGAAGCAATGCAGGAGCACCAAGTAACTATTGAAGGCGACACACATAAGCTTCCACAACCTTTTGTAACATTAGCTACACAAAATCCAATAGAATCTGAAGGGACGTATCCTCTGCCTGATGCTCAGCTTGATCGTTTTATGATGAAATTATCAGTTGGATATCCTGGTCGGCCGATTGAAAGAGCAATTCTTGTTAAAAGAAAACAAAGGGGAAAAGACGCCCATGAAGTTAAGGCGATTACTTCTCCAGAAAAACTTAGAGAAATGCAACAAAGTCTTGAGAAAGTACAGATTGATGATGCAATTATAGAATATATTGTAGAAATAATCAATAGAACAAGAGAAGATCCCCGCGTTAAGGTAGGGTCATCTCCAAGGGGTGCACAAGCTTTATTCAAGTTATCAAGAGCACTAGCTGTTCTAAATGGAAGAGATTATGTTATTCCGGATGATATAAAAATACTAAGTATCTACACCTTGAGACACAGAATAATCTTGAAACCTGAACCAAGAATAAAAGGAGTTCAAACTGAAGAAATTGTATCTCAAATTCTAGAAGAAGTGGAAGTACCTACTACACAAGGACAATTAGAAGACTAAATGTGGAGTAAGAAAGCTGCAGCAGTTGCAGGAGGAGCACTATTCCTAACTCTAGCGGGACTTATCCGCCTGAATTATTTATTCATAAGTGCAGGAATGGTAATGCTGACTTTTGTTGTGCTAGCTAGCTTTCTGGATGTTTGGATGCCAAATGTCAAAATAAGAAGAGAGACATCTTCAGATAATATATTTGAAGATGGTGATATGAATGTTAGATTCATAGTTAAAAACAAAGGATTAGGAATAGGTTTTGTAGAAATTTATGATCAGCTTCCACCTCAAGCAAGAATTACCAAAGGGTCAAACTACACCTTACTTTACATGAAACCTTGGCAAGAAATATCTTTTGAATATACTCTAAAATTACCACTAAGAGGCCATTATCACTTAGGTCCTGTCAAATTGAGAGTGAAAGATGCCTTTGATTTATTTTATAATGAAAAATTTGAAGAATCACTACACAGCTTTTCTGTTTTTCCACAGATTGAAGTTCTCGAAGAACAAATAATTAAATCAAGAGCACCAAAATTACTTTCTGGCGCAATGCCGCTAAATGTTATAGGTGCTGGAACTGAATTCTATTCTCTTCGAGAATTTGTCCCTGGCGATTCTTTACGCAGCGTAAATTGGAAAGCTCTAGCTAAAAAAGGAAAAATGATGGTTAATGAAACTGTAAGGGAAGATGTTATGGATGTTATTCTTCTTTTAGATGCTAGAGAGGTTTCAGCCGTCGGAGGTGGGAAAGACACACCACTAGAGATGTCATGCCGAGCTGCAGCTACATACGCTAAACAACTCTTGGATGAAAGAAATAATGTAGCCCTAATGGTATACGGTGAATCAATAGAACGGGTTGATTTGGATCGTGGAGAACATCATCTTTTCAAAATACTTACAGCATTATCTAGTGCAAAACCGCAAGGAAATCTAAAATTAGAAATAGTTTTGAAAGATTTACTACCCTATATTCCAAGTGGTTCACCATTGATACTGTTCAGCTCATTGGATGATGATCACACTATTCCTGAAGCATTCACCAACACGATTAGTAGAGGATATACAATTACAACAGTATCACCCTCTAGTTTAGACTTTGAAGAAAGAATGAAGAGAATACCTGCCCAGCCATTACTAATAGCTAGAATTGAAAGAGATAACCTTATCTCAGAAATTAGAAGTTTTGGAATGCAAGTAGGGGATTGGAAATCGGATGAAGCAGTCAATACTGCTTTACAAGAGGGATAAATGGAAGAAGTTGAAATTAAAAAATCAAAAATGCCTCACATAAAAGATGTTTTTAATTACAAAGATTTTTTGGGGGAATATCCTCTTATATTTTTAATCAAGGTAATATCAAGTGTTGCTTTAATATATGTTATAACTGAATTTTATAATTATCATAATCCGCTAGATTCACTTCTCACAAAATATCTAAAAAAACCCTTACCGGGATTTAATCCAAAACCTGAAGTATTTGTTTTGTGGGGATTTATTGCTGGTTTTGTACTATATCTTTTTACACTTTTAAAAGGAAAATATAAATTTTTTACATTAATATTAACAATAATCCTATTTGGACATTACCTTTCCGATCCTGCATTAGATTGGAAAGTCGGTGAACATGTAATTCCTTCACAAGTTGGTGAAGAAGGTGAGGAAAAGTTGACTTGGAAACCTATAAAAATTTTATATGATGATAAAAAAGAAAGTGAAAAAAGAATTGATGATGCTACTATAAGGGCCTCGAATATGATTTTTGGTTTTGTCCCATTTTTAGGTGGATATGGAATATGGAAAAGAAAGGGATGGGCTATTGCAGCATCTGTAGGATTGGCAATAATTATTGGGTTTTTGTATACTCCTAATTCTTGCTTAGAAAATTTCGATACAAGCTTTTGTGGATATGAAACCGAAACTAAAGAAAAAACATGGGAAGAATATCTTGCAGGAGGTATTTTTATTGGTTTGGGATTGATTATTTACATAGAATTATCATATGCTGCAATTAAATACGAAAATTATGCTGAACAATTCAAACCTGCGGGATTAGATGCATCGCTACTTACTGCTGCTCAAAAGAAAGGAGTGTCAAGAACACTCATGAGTTTGTTTGTTAGTTATTTAATTAATTTAGGAATTATGCTAGTTATTACCTTTATAATAGCTGAAATCGTTATAAATATTAATGACTATCTCTCACAAAGCAGCGGTAGAATACAAGATTCAATTGAGTTGAATGGCCCTTACGGTATTGTTTTTACCTCATTAATTTTCTTTATGTTTTTAGGATTTATCCGAATGTTTGTAGGTGCAGATTATCAAACTAACAAAGATTAATTTATTTGAATAGGTACATTCTCTTGGGGAAGAATTACCTCATAATCTTTTAAATCTTCTTCGAAAGCTTCTCTATTATCTCCATGATAAAGTATGACTTTCTCAGGATTGCATTGATTAATAAAATCAACAATTTGACTATGTCCTGCATGTCCACTCAAATCAAAAGATCTTAATTTACATTGAAGATCGAAACTAGGTGAATTTGGATCTCTCTCTAAACGTAGTTTACCAGTTTCCTTCAAAAGATGACCATTAGTACCTGGAACTTGATATCCCGTTAAGAAAACTGCAGACGAGGTGTCATTTCTTAATTTAGACAAATAATGCAATACAGGACCTCCGTTTAACATACCTGAAGTTGTTACAATCACATCTCCATTCAGAGCTGCAGATCTTTGACGACTATGTCTTACAAAATTAGTACTTCTAAATGCTTTATTCATAGACTTAAAATCTCTAATAGAACCGGGGTGTTTTTGAAGAATTCTTGCTATATCTCTCCCCATACCATCTAACCAAACCTCAAATCCTAAATCACGAACAAGCATTAATAACTCTTGAGAACGACCAAGGCCAAAAGAGGGTAGAACAACCTTACCACCTGAATTAACTACCTCTTCTATTGAATCTACTAATTCAGATTCAACTTCTCTTCTTGGTGGGTGTTCACGGCCTCCATATGTAGATTCTATTGCTAAAGTCTTGCATGGTTTAGGTTTAACTGCTCTAGTTAGTTGTGTGTCTACAGTATGAATATCTCCTGTAAAAATAAATTCTTGCTGGGGAAAATCAAACATTACAGCACCTGGAATGTGGCCTGCGTTGTGCATTCCAAACTCAAAACCACCTCTGTACTCTACTCTACCGGGTTTTGTCGTTCGTAAATTACGATTCAAATCACCAATTGCTGTTGGATGAAAAGGACGTGGATAGTTTTCTATTTCAGAAACTCGTAGTGTATCCTGAGCCATACGCTCTGCTAATTCTCCCGTAACTGGAGTACAGACAATAGGTGTACCTCTACTTGCAATGTCAGGCACTAAACCACAATGATCTAAATGGGCGTGAGTAAGTAATAAAGCATCTACATCTGGTGCCGGTAACGGATGTTTAGGAGGGTCATCTGGTTGTAATCCATAGTCCAAAAGTAAACGGCCTTCATTACCTTCAAGAACGGCACCAACTCTACCAACCTCTGATGCTCCACCCAAATAAGTTAATGAAACTGACATTCAGGCCTTAATTCCAATCATCCCAATCATCGTCAGATTCATCTTGTTGTGAAAGAGGAGCCTCTTCCGAAGTACCTGAATCTTCAACCACTTCATCCTCGTAATCCCAATCATCATCTTCTCTACGAGAATAGGTAACAAAACCAATTGCTAATATTAAACCTAAAAATGCAAAAATATACCACATATCTGAAAAAGTCATAACTAATTTGTCTGTAAATCCTTGTTCAATTTCTACAACAAAATTCTTATTTTGCACTTCATTAGATAATTCACTAGAAATAGAAATTTGAATAGTTACCTTGTCTCCATCTCTAGCTTCATCATCAACTGTAATTTGTATTGGTACTGTTGTTGAACCACCTGCAGAGATGTCGAAAACTTGACCTTGAATAAAGAGGACTCTCCATCCTGATGGAACTGAAGGAGCTGAAACAGTAAAACGGTCATCGCCATTTGCCTTGTTCTCTATATTTAATTGGAAAGTATAACTATCACCTGGGCCTAATACCTCCTTAAATTTCAAAGAAGAAGTATCAAAACCCTCTGTAAGCTTAAGAAATACGTCTATAGGTTGGCGACCCACAAGATTAGAATCTGTCATAGCTGTAGCAACTGCCTTGAAAGAGTAGCCTTCCTCATTATAGGATGCTTGACTACCTACTGTGATAAGTAAATCTAAAACCTTAGATTCTCCACCTGCTAAACTTACTTCTGTTACAGATGCTCCAGTATCATCCTTAAAATTGTGCGACCAGCCTGATGGTAAATCCTCAATATCTAAAAGAACTGTATGATCTTCTTCAACTGAAGACTCAAGAAGCATATCAATATTGAATGATTCTCCTGCCTGTTTATTTACAAAAATACCTGAGGAACCTTGAGGTGTAACACTCAATACTAATCCGAAAGTTCGTGTCAAAGAAAGTGTAGCTGTATCGCTTTTTGTTGTATTACCTTGTGAAATACCAATCAATTGAATATTTGCTGTTTCAGTTTCGCCTCCTTGAGCTGGCTTAACCCATACTGTAACATTAACAACATTGTAATTATCCCCTTGACGAGGAATTCCTTCAACAATTATAGAACCATCATACAAATCACCATATTCAAATCTAACCTCCCAATCTGGAGGGACACCTTGTGCAATTAATTGTGCTGAATCTGTATCTTGACCTTGATTAGCAATACTCAAAGAATATTGATTCCACTCACCTGCAACTCCCTTACTACTGAGTGTCGAAACTGCTTGACCGGACTCGGGATCATCAAAATATAGAGATAATTCATATTCAGCACCTACTGAAGTCTTAGTTTCTAAATCAAAATTAACTGGCGTTACGGAATTTTGAGATTGTCCTGTAAAAACAACAACTGTATTCTTACCTACCATGTCTGTAGAGTCAGCTGCTGAAATTGTAAAAGTAACAACTTGTTCATCTCCTGGCCCTAAAGAATTACTAGTCCAAGTTTCTGGGCTAACAACCCAATTATCTGACGTCTCACTGGGTTCAACTGTAAATGTGTCTATTTCATCTCCTGAATTCAAGACGAAAATTTGATACTCTACATCACCACCAACAGCAACACTCTGTTGCGGTTCAGGAGTTGATAGATAAACACCATATGCATCCATTTGAACTGATTTATCTAATGAAAATTCATGACCTTGTTGATCTATTGCAGCTATCCTAATTGTGTATATTCCTTTTCCCTTATGATTGCCTGCTGGTTCCGTCGGATCATTGTAATTCCATATTATATCATCAAAAAGATTAGTGCCGCTATCTTGATCAGGTTCATCAACTTCTTTTTCACCTACAAAAAGTTCATTGTCATCTGAGTCAAAAATAGAAACCTGAAAACGTGTAATGTCATAAGTCCCAAATGCATTTAGTGCTTCACCTGACACAAACATTTTTGACAAATCTGAAGGTAAATTAGGATTGAAATTAGTAGTCTCTAATTTGTCCTCAGTATCAGATGTTTCTAAATTATATGATTCAGTTACAACCTCAATGTCCGTTACAGGGTTTGTAGAAGTTATAAGTCTAGATGGTGAATCTCCGCTTTTTCCAGTGTCAAGTTCTAAATTTACTGCATTTGTCCCATCATTTTCTAACTCAAGAACTATGTAGTGATCCATGTTAAAAGTATATTCTGGACCATAATCTTCCTCCCATGGAACATCAACGTGGACTTCATTAGAAGACTGCAAAGCTGTTGGAATATTTATATCTCCTGAAGCAATTAATTCTCCATTTGTCATTGTTGTTCCATCTCTAACAAAGATATTTAGATGAGCTGCGTTCCAATCTGCTGAATTTGCATACAAATATATATGAAAACCAATATCACTACGGTAAGACTTGGCCAATAAATCATCTTGAAGGCTGTAATTCAATGCAAAGAACACATTTCCACCTGGTTGAATCTGAACTTCTTCAGAATCTCCGTGCCCACCAGTTTCTCTAGTATGTAGCTTGCCTATTCCATTTTGACTGTAAAGATAAAGTGATACGTCTTGTTCTTGTCCAGAAACTTCTTCAGCAGCAACTGGAGTCCAAAAAAACATAACTCCAAGAAGCGCTAATGACAAAATCACTGATAGGACGCGGTCTCGGTTCACATTGGATTGACCAATAAAAGGTCATAAATAGGTATCCCCTCACAAAAAATGATAAAAATATACCAAAAAAAACCTATTTAGCTTTGTTTTCCCACTTTCTAACAATACCTTCTAAATCTCTAATAAATTCAAACAATCTTGTTCTTGCATGCTGAGGGATATTTGTATCATTTATCTGTTCCTCTAAGACTGAAATTGTAGAATATATTCTTAAATCTAAATCATCTTTCTTGTTCATCAAATATGTCTCCAATCCTGTAACTACATTAGAACGAACATTTCTTGGAACTGAAGAATCTTCAGCAATGGAAACGCGTATATCTTGTGACAAATCAGATATCATTTCTTCGACCATAAATTATACTCCTGCAATAATGCTTGGTGGCCTCGCATTTAGGGGGTATGTATAAGAGTTAGGTTAAGTTTCCTTCGGAATCAATTTCCTTGTCTCTTATACGGCTACTACTTATGTATCTGCCATCAGCAGACTTAATCATTGGAACTACTACAATCTTTAATTCAGACTTACCATCTTTACTGCGAATTTTATTTATATTTTTAGCAGTAGTTTTTGTTTCCTCAGAAACAATTATAGCTCCGAAATCTTCATTAATTACCGAAGGCCCCCAGTCATTTTTCAAAGGAACAATTTCAAATTTCTCCAGAAAACCTAAACGAGATAACAGCTTTTCTAAATTTTGTTTACGTATAGTATAAGAATTGAGATTTTCAACATTACGGCCTTGCCTCGCTCTACCATCTGTTGTCAATCCAATAAGAACTCTCTTACCTTCTTTTGCAGCTCTGTTTAGTAATGCTCTATGCCCAACATGCAGGATATCAAAAGTTCCACCCATACAAACTCTACTTACTTGTCTCAAACAAGTCAACTATAATATAACCCTTTAACCAATTTGTGTTATAATATGAATTTAGAACATGATTACATGCCTTTCCTAACACTCGGTATTATATGTTTAATATTATCAACAATCTCAATAATAGGTGGAATCGAAATAGCTGGGGATTGGATGTACAGTATGTATCCCATCTTTATTCTTTTGGCCATTGCTGGTTTTTCTATAAGCTGGATTCGATGGAAAAATCTTGATGAAAAAAGTTAATAAACTATCTGGCATGATTTGAATAGGATTGATATGAAAAGATTACTCATTGTCGCACTCGTTTTTCTATTACCGTCTGCATTTGCTGAAATGTCGCATTCACCTAAGGAATTAAGCGAAGGCGAAGAATTTACAGCATGGATTGATGCTGAAGAAGATGTGAAATCAATCACCTTTTATGTTTGTACTCTAAAGGATCCTTACACTTGCTATAAACCTGAAACTATGGATAGAAATGACAGTACAAATAACAAATTTCAATTCACCTATAAAGTGAAGAATAACGATTATCCGGGGTACAAATACGAGTTAGAAAAAGATGACAATACTACTGAAAAAATCCCTGCAAGTGAGTATAGCTACTATGAAGGATTAGAAGTAGAAAAAATGGGAGATTCCTATTATTTCAAAGTTAACATCAAGTCTGATGATGCTGACGAAGATTCATTACTTCCTAGTCTAAATTTCATTACAAATCTTATCTTAATTACTGTATTAGCACTTGCTGGTCGAAGATGAATCTTGGTGAAATCTTAATTTATCTAAATCCATTACTAATTCTATCGGCAATTTATTTTGGATATCGCAATATTAACAAAAAAAACACAAAAAATGAACGTAACTTTGATTCTCTAGCATATCTCATACTAGGAAATCACACTTTTTTATTGATATTACTTTGTTACTACTTTTTAACTACTAATTTAAGATTCCAATATGTCTCTGATTATTCATCAAATAATCTTTCGTTTGGTTACAAATTAGCAGGTGTTTGGGCTGGAAGAGACGGGACTTTGTTGATATGGACTTGGGCTACATCATTTACATTAGTTCTTGAAAGGTTTTTCCATAAGACAAAAGAAAAGCAAAGAGAACTCACCTCCCTGATTGGAATGATTCTACTATTTTCACTATGTATAATCCAGCTTTACATAAATCCATTTGAATTAAATGAAACCATGCCAGATGAAGGGAATGGTCTGAACCCACTTTTGCTTTCACCTTACATGATAATTCATCCACCCATTGTTTTCGTATCTTATGGGATGATTGTCTTGCTCTATGCATCTGCAATTTCCTTTCTTATCACTGAAGATAAAAGCTGGAATGAGACAATCAAAAGATGGGGGAGAGGGTCGTGGATAGGTATGAGTCTTGCATTAATCATTGGAGGTTATTGGGCATATGTAACTCTTGGTTGGGGGGGTTATTGGGCATGGGATCCGGTTGAAACCTCAGGATTACTTCCTTGGTTCGCAATGACTACATTACTTCATACCTCAATAATGACACGTAGAAAGAAAGATTATCGTATCCTAGGGCCCTTATTATCCATGCTAACCTTTGTTCTAATTCTTTTAGAATCATTCGTTACAAGAGGAGGTATATGGTCCTCTGTGCACTCATTCATAGTAGAAGATAATGGAGGAACTTGGAGTCGGTTGAATTTTGTTCTTGAAAATGATGTTTCTGTCAGAGGTTTTTTCATATTAATGATTTTGACATTAATAACAACTATCGCAATTATTGGGGATAAATACAGGAAAAGAAAATTTGAAGAAAAAACTATCCAATATGATAGCATAGAGAAAATCTTTAGTGAAGATAATACTTTTTTTGCTGCAATTTACACCCAATTACTAATCCTCACTGTAACTCTTGTTTTATTACTTGTAAGAGCAAATGGATATTTATCTCCAGAAGTTTTTGAAACTCGACTTACTCCATTTGTAGTAATATTGGCTGCAGTTTTCACAACCCATACACTGAAACCATTTATGGATATCTCAAAAATTCTGATAATCATTGGTCTGAGTACATTTTTTAGTATAATTTATGCTTACCTGTCTGAAGGAAGAAGCTGGATGGTAGGGGCTATGATACCTTGGGCTTTTGTTTGTAGCTATTCAATTTTTAGATATATGTGGAAGTATCGAACTAAGAAACTCTTACCTATGCTCAGAGCTTGGGGGCCATACACTGCACACTTAGGAATCATGTTAATCTTAATTGGATATTGTTTTTCGTATGGTTTAGGGACTGAAAACAGCGTAACATTAGAAGAAGGTGAACGGAAATTAGCAGGTAATTTTATTCTTGAACTTTCTGAAATCGAGATGGAAAATAGTAATAGCGAAATAACTGTCGTAGCAACTATTCAGCTAAAGGAGAAAGACAAGGAAAAAATCGTTGTTGATGATCAGATTTCTAAAAATATTCAAAGTTTAACAAATCAAGAGACTACGGAAATTTATCTTAAACATGACCTACATCGTGATTTGTATATTACGCTGAATGGAGTTACACCAGGCGTTGATGGTGAACAGAGTTCAGCAACAATTACTATAAGAGAAATACCTGGTATAATTCTAGTTTGGATTGGTTCATTCCTCACCGTCTTAGGAATGGTTATGACTATGTTTACTGAATGGAAGCCCGGTAAGGAATGGTTAAGAAAATTAGCAAATTAAGTGCCAGACCACTGATGTTGTCGTCCTGGCGGATTGTCAGACACCACATTCCTTCTCAACCCCGCGACCCACTCGAGCGTCGGAAGTCCACGGTGAGGCTGCTCCCTTCCGGGCCTGACCCGGTTTCCATGATGAAGATCCGAAATCCACCCTCCGGTAAATCTCTGCAATCACCTGCAACCCCGAGGGACAGGATATCTCAGTTGAAATGCGGATTAGACAGCCCACTGGGTGCGCCGCCACCAGTTGTCGCCCCCCCTAAAGGCGGTTGAGGGTTACAGGGTACGTCTAGCTCCCCGGCCAAGTCCAGCTCTACCTCTTTCTTAGGCTACTATTTGGAGGTTTGCATTCCAAAAATACGCTGTAAACTATCTGCAGAACCTCGGAAAAAACTCTCAGTCCAAGTCTCATTATCAGTACTAAATTGCTTTTTTATTGCATCACCATAAGGATCTATTACATCTCCCACAACTCTTGCATAACCATGCTCATGTATGTCTGAAAGTGTATCTTTGTAATATCCCAAAATATTCTCAGATAACATCTTTCCTGCAACTTGAGGTGCCGTAACAACCATACCTGCTGCTTTCTTAGCTCGTGAAGTCGCCTGTAGCGTCATAACGCCACCTAATTCCAAAAGTGATTGACCTTCCTCATTAGCCGTATCTATGAATTCTTGCATGATATTTCCAACCTCATCTGCAACATCCTCTGCTGCCTTCCCTGTACTGGTCCAAAGCTCGTTAATGGATTCACGAATTTCATCTATATTACCAACTATTTCATCTTTGGAAAGAGGTGGTGTATCTATATTTTGAGCAAAACTAGTTGTTGTTCTCTCAATTCCCTCAAGAAGTTCCTTCAAAGACTTTGATGTATGTTCCGATTCTATGTATCCTTTCTCAATTAATTCATCACTTAATCTTTCCAGATAGGCTTTACCTCCTTTAACCGAATCTGCAAAAAAAGAAAAAATCCAAAGAGGTGATGCATGAACTGTTGCAATACCAACTCCTTCAATAGCATTCCCAATTACCTTACGTGTTGCATATTCTTCATCAAGACCTTCTTCATCATACAAACCTTCAACACCTCCAACATTTTCTACTGCAAAACGTAAAAGATTACCAACAAATATATTGTAACTATTAGTATCTTGTACAAAATCAGGGACGACTAAATCTGTTGTCTCTTTCAGCATACCGCCTGTTAATGCTGTCAAACCTCGTAAATATCTTTCAGGAATTGAAAGTGTATACAAAGAAACATTCCAAAGTGCCTTACCCACTTTTTTAATTGGTTCAGACATCTACAACTTTACCACCTATAATTACAGTTTCAACATGATTATTACCAAAATGGTAAGTTAAATGACGATAATCGGGTATGTCACAAACAAGAATGTCTGCACGCCAACCTTCAGCGATACACCCTCTATCTGTTTTCCCTATAGCAAATGCTGAATTTATTGTTGAAGCTGTTAAAGCTTCAGCGGGCGTCATCTTCATTCTAAAAACTGCTAACTGCTGTACTAGCTGCATTGATTCAGTATAGCAATTAGGATTACAATCAGTCGCTAAAGCAATAGGTAGATTATTTGCTATCATTTTTCTAGCTGGTGCAAAATGATCTGAAAGTATGGCAAAAGGAGTACCTGGCAAAAGAACACCAATTGTCCCAGCATCTCTCAATGCAACAATTGTATCGATAGTTGAACCTGCTAAATGGTCTGCACTTACAACCCCTAATTCTGCTGCAAGACGACCACCACCTGTATCACCGAATTCATCAGCATGAATTTTTAATCCAAAACCTTGGTTCATTGCGGCTTCGAGAACTTTCCTAGATTCATCAACTGTAAAAGCTCCTTCTTCACAAAATACATCACAGAAATCTGCGAGTTCTCGAACATCAGACAGCATATCAATTACTTCCAAAATATAAGTTCGACGTTCTCTACCTTCTGGCAAAGCATGCGCTCCCATGAACGTTATGACTGTTTCAGCCAAATCCAAACTTCCCAACCAATTAGCTACCTTCAATTGCTTAATTTCGGTTTCTTTTTCTAATCCATAACCTGACTTAATCTCAATTGTTGTACTTCCATGTTTAATTGCATTTTTGAAACGGATTAATGATTCCTGCTGTAATTCCTCATCTTCAGATTGCCGTGTTTCTTTGACTGTGCGAAGAATACCGCCGCCATTTGCCAATATTTCTTGATAAGTACGCCCTTTAAGCTTCCACTCAAGCTCATGTTCTCTTGAACCTGACCATACTAGATGTGTATGAGGGTCTACAAAACCAGGCATAATGACTTTTCCACGTACATCAATAACTTCAGCATTGTCTGAGGTTAAATTTTGACCAACCTCTACAATCTTATCTCCATCAATTAAAATATCTGTATTTGGATGCCTTTCAATCTTATCCATGGCCTCACCTGCAAGAGGCTGGGATGTGGCAGGGGGCGTGACAATTTCGGCAGCTCCGCGTAAAAGAAGCATGATTTCCAATAGGGCAAGTTCATAAAGACATCGGTTCTCTGACAAATAATGCTTGAGATGAAAGTCTTTCGGGAAAATCCCGATGAAATATTTGAAGACCTCAAAAGAAGAAATGCCTCTGATGAAGTTGCAAAAGACGTTATCAAATTAGATAAAAAATGGAGAAAACTTATAGAAAAAGGAAATAACCTACGCGCTCAAAGAAATACCATTTCCCGAAAAATCGGCGATTTGAAAAAAAAAGGAGAAGATTCTACAACTATATTGAAAAAGATGTCTGGAATAAAGGAAGAACTAATCCAGAATGAAAAAGAAACAAACGAAATTTTAAAACTTCGAAATCAATCCAGAATGAGAGTTCCTAATATTTTAGAAAACGAAGTTCCTGTAGGTGATAATGATGAAGGAAACAAAGAAATTAGCCTACATGGTCCTGAAATAAAAAAAAAGGAAATGAGAACACATCAAGAAATATTAGAGAAAATTGAAGGTGCTGATCTAAAACGTGCTGCAAAAATAGCTGGAAGACGCTTCTATTTCTTAACTGGAGATTTGGCAAGATTAGAATTAGCATTGATAAATTATGCTGTGGATTCTCTTTATCAAAAAAAATATATTTTGACTATTCCGCCATTTTTTATGAATCGTGAGGCATATGAAGGCGTTGTAGATTTAAATGATTTTGAAGATGTAATGTACAAAATAGAAGATGAAGATTTTTATTTGATTGCTACGTCAGAACATCCGCTTACTTCTCGATTTAAAGATGAAATATTGGAACTTAAAGAACAACCATTAAGATATGCTGGAGTTTCGACTAATTTTAGAAAAGAAGTTGGAGCCCATGGACTTAGTGATAGAGGTATATGGAGAGTTCATCAATTTGCAAAAATTGAACAAATTATAATTTGTAAACCTAATGAATCAAAGAATATGCATGAAGAATTACTAAATAATGCAATAGAATTATTCGAAGGACTAGAAATACCATTTAGAGTTGTTGATATTTGTACTGGAGATATAGGTACTGTTGCGTCAAGAAAATACGACTTGGAAGCTTGGATGCCTGCAACTCAACAGTGGAAAGAAATAGTAAGTGCAAGTAATTGTAAATCATACCAAAGTGTGAGACTGAATATGAGATATAGAACTCCAGAAGGAACTGATTATCCACATACTCTTAACTCAACAGCAATAGCAACAACTAGAGCATTAGCGGCGATACTTGAAAATCATCAACAACCTGATGGAAGTGTAACTATACCTAAAGTTTTGCAAAAATGGATGGGAAATCAGAAAATAATTGAAGTGCAATGAAAAAAGGACTTGTTTTAGGACGTTTTCAACCTTTCCATTTTGGTCATTTAGAATTAATTAAAGACATTATTGAAGATGGAATAGAACCCCTAATTTGTATTGGATCTGCACAATATTCGCATACTGATGAGAATCCTTTTACCGTTAAAGAAAGAAAAAAAATGATTGATACTATAATGAAAAGTATGAATTGTAAATATAATATATTTGAAATTCCAGATATTAATAATTATGACTTATATGTCTCACATCTGGAAAAATTTGTCCCTGACTTTAAGTATGTTTACAGCGGCAATCCTCTAGTCCAAAGGCTATTTGGAAATGCTGGTTACGATATTATAAAATTGGAAATGATTAACCGCGAGGTCTGGGAGGGTTCTGCCATCCGTCTGGCGATGAAGGAGGGTGGTGATTGGGAATCGGCAATTCCAAATCAAATTGTTGAGATAATCCATAGTATAGATGGTACTGAACGATTGAAGACTTTATCATAGTGCGGGCCCCCTCCCTCTATTTCCTAATCTACTTTGACCTTAGTGCCCTTCGGCTCATCAGATTGTTTTTTTGTTAGAACTAAATCTAATATTCCATTAGTATAAGTTGCTTTTGAAGACTCCGACTCAACTAAAGAGGTCAGATTAATACTTTTGAAATATTTTCTTGACTCCGTTTTCACATTTACTTCTACTTTATCTTCCATTACATTGATATCAATATCTTCTTTATTAACTCCAGGAAGTTCAACTGTAATTGCAACCTGATCATCCGTTTCATTGATATCTGTTAAGGGTTCTCTTCGAGTATCGACTACGGGTTTTTCACCTTGATTTTTAAAAGGTCGAATTCTAGTATTCCCAAAATCCTCAAAAACAGGAAAACCATCTGGTCCTGCTTTAACAGAAAAACCAAAAACAAATGGATTTTTATTTGCATTATCTGGAATATTGCCTTCAACGGCATCCCTCATTAAATTGTCCATTTGCTTGCGCATTTTCTGAAATTCACCATCTAAATTACTGAATATATCTTCTATATTCCAATCTCCTCCGCGGAACCAATCATCGACATCATCTTTTCTTTTCCGGTTCATATTATTACACCACTATACAACCTTTAGTTGTAAACCTATAGTTGTGTAGTAGTATATAAAATTTATTACCTTATTCGTCATCTTGAACAGGCTCTGCTGTTACTACTTGAGCTACCACGGGTTCGGTTACCACGGGTTCGGCTACGACAGGAACTGCTACTACAGGTTCGGCTGCGACAGGGGCTGCCACCACAGGTTCGGCTGCGACAGGGGCTGCTACCACAGGTTCGGCTGCGACAGGGG
>CAZYZI010000009.1:18945-25591 GCA_964651915.1 uncultured archaeon
AGGTTCGGCTGCGACAGGGGCTGCTACCACAGGTTCGGCTGCGACAGGGGCTGCTACCACAGGTTCGGCTGCGACAGGGGCTGCTTGATCATCACTTTTTCCAAATAAACCAAACCATTTTTTGCGCGGCTTATTTTCAGGAACTGGTGCTACTTCTGCTACTGGTGCTACTTCTGCTACTGGTGCTACTTCTGCTACCGGCTCAGGAACGGATGATGGAAATTCTTCAAAAATTTCAGGGACATCTTCAAGTTCATCGTAATCATCATATTCATCTTCGTACCCATCATCAACGTAAAAATTACGATAACCATATGCTAAAACGCCTCCTAAAACTAATACTAAAGCACCATAGAGCATTAAATTGGAATCCTCACTTTCTTCAGCTTCTATTGCAACTATCTGGATGGAATGTATATTTGATATTTGAGCATTCTGCTCATTGTACATCCAAATATCCATATTATAAGAACCAATATCTGCACTTGAAGGAATAGAAACTGTAACTGTTACCTGAACTTCTTGAGAAGGCAATAAAGTCAAAAATGAGCCATAAGCTATAACATTTCCATTTTTGTCTTTGAACGAAAACCAATCGTCCGCTAATTGATCACTAGGTTGTTTACCTGTGACTCCAAAATATATTCTCTTCGGGTCGATAGCATCTGCATTAGAAACTGTTAATGTGTGTGTTTTTGACTCACCTAATGCTAATTTTAATTGAGGACTTGAACTGCCAAGTATTTCTCCACTTTGTTCTAAGAATATCTCAATAGTTGTCGTCACTGATTTACCATCTGCAGAAGAAGTTACTTCAATCTCAACAAATGTATTAGTTCCAAAATAATCCTCACGTGGCGTTAATGTAAGAATTATAGAGCCCATTTGTCCCTGAGATAAAGATGATATTATGCTTTTGTCGAATGCCGTACTAAATGCATTTTCAACTGAAATTGCTTTAACATTAAAATTATTCTGATCATTTCCTTCATTCATCACTGAAAAAGAAACTTCAATGGATGCACGATCTTTTATGATAAAACTATCACTACTATAATCATAAGCGTCACTATCATCCTTATTAATAATTACAGAAAAATCCCAATTTGGCTCCGGTTCTTTGGCCGTAGTTACCAAAGTTACAGATTCTGAAATATCTGAATCGGAAGCTGCCGTTACTGTAACTTGTGTAGGAGATTCCTGACCATCGGAAGTAGAGTCTGGTGGAGTTACACTTACTTTAACATTTTGACTATCTCCAGGTTCCAGTTCTATATCAGTAATATCTACTGAAACATCCCAACCATCGTTGTTATCATACGTTACAATAAATTCATCCGTTCCACTTCCAGTATTCTCTATTGACAAAGTATATACTGCCGCTTTTCCAAATTCGATGGTTTTTGAAGTACTAGTAACTGGATTAATTTCAATATCTGGTTCAGGTTCAATATAAATTGAAGTTTGTAAATTCTTAGACCAGTCAAGATCACTGAGAATATCTCTAGCATCTACTTCAATAAAATATGTGTTTTCACCTGCTGGTAAAGTATGCCCTTCATAGGACCAAAGAAATTTGACTTCAACAAAATCTGATTTCTTCGACACCTTATCAACACTTGCACTCCAAGGAGACTCACCCTCTGGCCCCATTTTCAAAGAATAATCATCATTCTCTAAAGATAATACATCATCAACTCCAAACACATCATATACTTCAACATAGACATAGTAAGAATTTTGACCTGTAATGCTTGTAGGGTCATCGCCACTTTCAATTTGTAAATGACTTATGGGCAAAGTCACCATTGTATCTTTTGATGAAGCGCCATAATCAAATGTAATACTCGTATTACCTTCAGTTAAAGGTGGTGGAGGGCCACGCCCACTCCAACTGCTTTCAATTAACAAAGTAATAGGAGAATCGTCCAAACTATACAATGAAAACTCCGAAGTTCCAGACAACTGTGCTGATTCGCCATAATTAACATCACCTGAAAATTCAAACTGGTCTATATTCTCTTCATTCTGAATTAAAGTATATCTTATGGTGACTGTTGCATCCCTATTATCTGAAGAAACCCAAGCTTTTCCAACCCATTCACCTGAAATATTTGATTCAGCTGAAAGGCCTGCTGTTGTCCATTTTCCAAGTTCACTAAATTGGCCTTGACCAGTTTCACCGTCAGCAATAGTTAGAGATTCAATGTTAGATCCGGTAGGTTTTTCAATTTTTAGTTGCCCACTAGAACCACTAGAAATGTACATATCTACGGGGGCAAATGTTTCACCACTAACTGCTTGTGAACTTAGAACAAAAAACACAAATGCGAATAAGAATGTTAGTGCGACACCTCTCATGCTTGTAACTCCTTGTAAGCGCGTAAAATATTAAACTTTAGTCCTTGACGCCATATTCCCAAATCTTATCGCCTATATAATGAAGTGCCTCAATGGCTTTACCTTTAGTTGAAGAAAGAATCTCTTTAGCATCTAACAATGCTTTACCAACTCCTAAAGGCTTTTGATGGTTTTCTTCCCTAATCCAAACATACTGGCCTTTAACTATCTCCGGACTAACTGCATTTATCCCTGCTGACATTGTATTAGCACCATTGCAAACAAAAGGAACAGCTCCCATGTCCACTTGGACCCACCCCGTTTCAGGATTGCGTGTCAATAGACCTCTAACTGAAAGATGGGCGATATCTCCAAGTATCAAACCAATAATATGGCCTTGACTAATAATAACATCAAAATCTTTAGAAATCGCGGTTTCATATTTTCCTGCTGAGAATGAAAAATCTAAATTGTGGGCTTCCTTTAGCAATTTATTGAACCTTTTAGCTTCTTTTTTGTTTATTGGCCGTCTTTTTTTTATGTCTAATTGACTTACCACGAAACTTCTATAGGAGGGTCTTTTATGTAAGTCTCCTAAGGGCAAATAATGAATATTACTGTGATGGGGACAGGGTATGTTGGACTAGTTACAGGGGCTACACTATCTGATGCAGGGCACAAAGTAACATGCCTAGACATTATCAAATCAAAAATTGATGAATTGAATAAAGGAAAATCACCAATATTTGAACCTGGTTTAGAAGAATTAATTAAATCTGGAATTAAAAATAAATCATTATCAGGATCTATAGATATTGAAAACTGTATAAGAGAAAGTGATGTGACCTTTATTTGTGTAGGAACTCCCTCTAACAAAAATGGCAGTATAGATCTAAGTTATATCAAATCTGCATCATCATCTATAGGTAGAGCCTTAAGAGCTAAAGAAGGTGAACATACTGTAATAGTAAAATCAACTGTCGTTCCACTTACAACTGAAGAAACCGTTTTACCCATCCTACTAAAAAAATGTGGGTGGAGAAGAGAACGTTTAGGAATTGGAATGAATCCTGAGTTCTTAAGAGAAGGGTGTGCTGTAGAAGATGCACAAAAACCAGATAGAATTGTTATAGGATTTGCAGATGAGATTGCAAAAAAAGTAATGAATGATTTATACAAAAAACATCAATGTCCTAAATTAGAATGCAGCCCGAGAACTGCCGAATTTATCAAATATTCCTCGAATTCATTTTTAGCAACAAAAATTTCATTTGTAAATGAAATGGCTAACATGTGTAATGCTTGGGGTATTGATTTCAAAGAAGTAGCAGAGGGAATGGGGCTTGATAGCCGAATATCTCCTCTCTTTTTACGTGCTGGCGCTGGCTTCGGAGGATCGTGCTTTCCAAAAGATGTAAAAGCATTAGCAGCTGCTTCAAAATCTAGTAAAATAGAATCAAAAATGCTAGATGCTTCGTTAGAAGTTAATGAAACACAACCTCTAATTGTCGTTGAAATGGCCCGAGAGAGATTAGGCGTCCTAAAAGGAAAAAAAATAACTGTACTAGGATTGGCGTTCAAACCTGATACTGATGACATTCGGGAATCTAGAAGTGAAGTTGTCATTAAAAAATTAGTAGAAGAAGGAGCTTTTGTCAAAGGTCATGATCCTGAAGCTATGGATAATTTTAAGGAAATAATAGATATTGAAATGGCTAATAATTCCAAAGAAGCAATAGATGAAGCTGATTGCTTGATTTTAATGACAGAATGGAAAGAATATATTGATTTGGATTACAAACTCATTAAACAAAGAATGAGTGGAAACGTGGTCATAGATGGGCGCCGTGCGTTCGATTATAGACGAATGGAAGAGGAGGGGTTTGATTACAAAGCAATTGGTTTGGGTTAAAACAAGCTATTTTATAACCCCCCTAAGTCGACAGGTGCCCGATACGGTCCGAGAACTGCTATTCGGGAAATTATGGTTACGAAATGAGTAAAGGCACTGCAGCACAAGGTAAACGCCAGAAACAGACACATCTAATTTGTAGAAGATGTGGCCGTCATGCATATCACATGCGTAAGAAACGATGTGCATCTTGTGGTTTCGGTGCAAGCTCAAAAACCCGCGAATATAGCTGGGCTAAGTCACATTAATGCCACTTAGAGAGGCATGCGGCGTTTTAGGTGTAGCAAGTAAATCACCAATACTAAGTTTACTTCAAGTAGGACTAAGAGCCTTACAGCATAGAGGGCAAGAATCTGCAGGGTTAACTGTTTTTGACAATGAACATATTACTCAGAAAGGAATGGGGCTGGTAAGTGAAGTTCTAGATGATTTTGGAGAAGAATTCAAAAAAGGAACCGTAGGTATTGGTCACGTTAGATATTCTACTGCAGGTGGATCTTCTATGAAAAATGCACAACCAATGACTGTTTCTGCAGTCAGTGGTGAATTAAGTATAGGTCATAATGGAAATATATCTAACCAAGACAAATTAAGACAAGAGAAAGAAAATTCTGGATGGGCATTTATGTCTGATACTGATTCAGAAATAATAATTCGTATGATTGCAAATTATCTATCGAAAAATAATACTATCAAAAAATCAATCCAACTTACTATGGAAGAAATCGTAGGAAGTTATTCTATTGTGCTTTTGCATAATGATGAAATCTACGCTTTTAGAGATCCTTTAGGAATAAAGCCTTTGTGTATAGGACAAATTGATGATGGATACGTTGTAGCTTCAGAAAGTGCAGCGATTGAAGTTATGGGAGGGAATGTTATACGCGACGTAGAGCCTGGAGAAATTCTAAGTTTAAGCCCAGAAGAGATTATATCTCATTCTATTACAAGTGCTGAAAACAAAGCTTTTTGCATGTTTGAATATGTTTACTTTGCAAGACCAGACGCAAAAATTGATGGAATCTTGACTTATAATGTCAGACAAGAAATTGGCCGAAAACTTTGGGAAGAATCACCAATAGAGGCCGATATTATAGTTCCAGTACCTGACTCTGGAATTGCATGTGCTTTAGGATTCTCTGAGGCCTCAAATACTCCCTACAGAGAAGGTTTGATCAAAAATAGATATGTACATCGCTCATTCATTCAACCTGTAAATGAACAAAGAAAAGCTACAATTAGTGAAAAATTGAACCCGATAAAAGAAATTGTTGAAGGAAGAAGAGTTGTTTTAGTCGATGATTCTATAGTAAGAGGAAATACGTCCAAACGAATTGTTCAGAGTGTAAGAGATGCTGGTGCTAAAGAAGTGCATATACGAGTTGGATGCCCTCCTATAATTTCACCATGTTTTCTTGGAATTGACATGCCTAGCAGAGAAGAATTTGTAGCACCCAATAGAACTACAAAAGAAATAACAAAAGAGATTGGAGCTGATTCTATAGAATATGTTTCGATACCTGGGTTGGTTAAATGTATTGGAAAAAGTGAAGAAGATTTGTGTTTAGGATGTATAACTGAGAATTATCCATTGCCTATTGAGGGTGAAAGACAACGTGGACAAGCTACATTAGAAGAATTTGAAGTTTAATTCCAAATAAAAAAGGTGCCATTTCCGTACCTAAGAGCCTGAATTATGCTACCATCCCAATTCTTGGGAGATTTAGCTTCAACTGTTTGTAAAGTAAACGGATCTAACAAAAGATATTCTGATTCTCTATGGCTTACAATTTGAACATCAAGTGGACTGTCAAGAATTGGTGAATTTCTAAGACTATCAACTTCTACAGTCTTTTTTGTATATGGTGCTGAAATTAAGATTAATTTAGCTCTACGCTTATCGAGTCGAGAAACCTTCCAAACCTTCTCATCAATGAAAAGATAATCATTAACTTTGACACTGGGTAATCTAACTCCAAAAGTATGGCGAAGTAAATCGCGACCATCCTTTCGACCAACCAATGTATTAGTCTCTGTAACATGTCCTCCTAATTTTATCATCAAATCTCTAGAAACTGACCTTGCTTTCTCTGTAGAGGATAATTGAAAATCATAACCTCCTCTAACAGCTCCAGCTTCAGTAGTGAAAAAATCTGAAGATGATGAATCGATTTCGTTGTAAACCATATCTACTGCTAAATCAAGAATTTCTTTCCGTTTAGTTCTAACCTGTAAAATAGCCTCATAATAACCTCCAGCTTGCCTTGAACAAGTTTGGCAAACTTGGAATTTTATTTGTACTTCAGTTTTCAACTCTGAAATTAGATTTATACCTTGATAATCACCTTCACAGTTTACAGTTGCCCTATATTTCTGTGGATCTAATTGTTTTAA
>CAZYZI010000010.1:0-25225 GCA_964651915.1 uncultured archaeon
CTTCTGTTCTTTTGAAGAATGGAGAATATACTAGATTAGATAATTATGAAGAAGCGAAGAATGTTGTTAATCAAGTAGAACAAATAGTAGATTTGGGTGAAATTTTGATTCCAGTTGGAGAATTTATTGAGAATAATCATCGCTTGGAACCTTCAGGTTGGTGTCTTGATTGGTGGCAAGCTATCATTGAAAGCCATAATATTGAAAAATATGAGGGAGAATACGATTTCAAATCATTATTAGATTATAGTAGAGAGCATAAAATTCCATTGCATCCTAATTATACTTATTATTGGGCTGATTTAGGTGTTAATGAGATTAGTGATTTACGTAATCAATTGATTAAAGATGCAGTAAATGTTTTAGATAACAAGTTTAAATTAATATATAAGGAAATATTTTTGAGACTTGGAGTTTTTTATAAAACTGTAGAGCAAAGATTGGTATTGAAAGATGGTTTTTTCCCATTGATTAAGCAATTAGGCCTAGAAGTTAAGGAAAATTCAATAATTGTATCCTCTAAATCCATAGATACAGATGATTCTTTGGAATTAGTATCACATTTTTTGGGTATTGAAGTGAAAAATAAGGCCCCAACACGAGTTGGTGCTAGTATGGGTCGGCCAGAAAAAGCTAATGAACGTCGTATGAAACCACCTCCAAATGTGTTATTTCCCTTAGGTGAATCTGGTGGAAATCAGAGGTTAGTAAACACAGCGCTAAAGATAAGTTCATCAAATCGTGGTTTTTCTCAAGGAAAGGCAGGGCGTATTGAAATGGTGGCTCAGTTGCGTTATTGCAAAGAATGCCATAAGGAAACAGTAGCGGTTCGCTGTTGTGAATCACAGACAATGGTTAAGGAAGAACCCAAACGCCGTTTAGTTGATGTTTCAGAATTAGTAACAAAAGCTATGAACAATACTAAGGTAGGAATACTTCCAAAAGTTAAAGGTCTGAAAGAGCTTTCATCAAAAAATAAGATACCTGAATGTCTGGAGAAAGGAATATTGAGAGCAAAGAGAGATTTAAGGGTTTACAAAGATGGTACTCTCCGTTATGATATGATTGATTTGCCTATAACACATTTCTATCCTAGAGAAATAGGATTGTCATTGGAGAAAACTAAAGAATTAGGCTATACTGAAGATGTAGATGGTAATGAAATAACATCGACTGATCAATTAGTTGAAATTAAAGTTCAAGATCTAATTGTGTCTGAAAGAGCCGGAAATTGGCTAATTAAGGTTTCTAACTTTGTTGACGATGAGCTTTCTAAATTGTATGATTTGGATCCTTTTTACAATTTAAGTCCTAATTCTAAACCTGAAGAATTAATAGGAAATCTTTTAATTTGTTTGAGCCCACATACATCAGCCGGAGTTTTAACACGTTTAATCGGTTTTACTTCAGCTAAAGCGCAGTACGGGCACCCCTTTTTACATGCGGCAAAAAGAAGAAATTGTGATGGAGATGAGGATTCGATTATGCTACTCGTAGATGGTCTGCTAAATTATTCAGATAGTTTTGTTCCTACTACAAGAGGTGGTACTATGGACATCCCTCGAGTGTTGTCGACTCGTATTGATCCAATTGAGATAGATAGTGAAGCACATAATATAGAACTCAATAGTGATTATCCTTTAGAGTTTTATGAGCATTCTGAGAAAAAAGCAGTTTCAAGTTCTATTTTAAAATTGTTAGATATGGTATCCAATAGACTAGAGAGTCCAGATCAATATGAAAATTACAATTTCACTCACAGTTCATCTAGTATAAACATGGGTCCTGTTGAATCAAAGTATGTGACACTTGATACTATGGCAGATAAGGCTCTGGCATCTCTTGAATTAGCATCTAGAACTCGTGCATCAAATGCTACCTATGTTGCTGAACAGACAATTGAAAAACATTTTATCCGAGATATAATAGGAAACTTGCGCTCGTTTTCTACACAGGGCGTTCGTTGCAAGAAATGTAATACTAAATTCAGACGTCCTCCTCTCAAAGACACCTGTTCTTGTGGTGGTAAACTCCAGCTTAATATATCTCCAGCTTCTGTTGCGAAGTATAGAAAAATTGCGACAGATATTTCTGAACGTTATGGTTCGAGGCCTTTTATCAAACAAAGGTTAGAACTTGCATTTAATGCTATAGAAGATACACTTGAAAATGAGCAGATAAAACAAATGGACCTCGGGGCTTTTCTTTGATACATATTGTTGATAATTTAACATCTACTAATGCATGGTTGTCAAAATATAATTCAGAAATAGATGATGTAGTACTGGCAATAGAGCAAACACAAGGAAGAGGACGTAGAGGTAATACTTGGGAATCTCAAAAGGGAGGTTTTTATGCTTCCATTGTGTCATCAAAGCATGAACTTTTACCATTTATAGTAGGAATTAGCATAATTAAAGTTCTAGAACCGCATTGTGAGGATTTAAATCTTAAATGGCCTAATGATGTAATCCTTAAAGGGGAAAAATTAGGCGGAATTCTCTGTGAAGATTTTGGGACTTATAGTGTTATTGGAATAGGAATTAATTTAGATAACAAACCTCCTTTAGAAGGTACTACAAATTTATCATCAAATGGCATTAATTTTGACAAATCTGTTTTTTTGGCATCGTTTTTATTCCATTTTGATAGAATTTCTTCTTTATCCTCAAAAGAAATAATAGGAGAATTCACAAAATTTGATTGTTTGATTGATAATGAAGTATTTTGGGATGGAAATTCAGGTATTGTAAAGTCTATAGACTTGGATGGTTCTTTGGTCGTTAAATCCAAAGGTCAAAAAATAAATTTATATTCCGAAGAGGTACACCTTGAAAGACATTGAATCACTTCTGAGTTGGAAGTATAATGACTATCATTCCGTTGTTGAATTACCTGATAATTACAC
Source organism: uncultured archaeon (assembly GCA_964651915.1). GTDB lineage: Archaea > Thermoplasmatota > Poseidoniia > MGIII > CG-Epi1 > CG-Epi1. The sequence continues at coordinate 2,909 of CAZYZI010000010.1, forward strand.
AGTTTTAGATCTTAGTGTTAATCCGTGGATTCCATCGAAAACAGAATTTAGCATTGGAAAATATGATGAAGTTAGACCAAATATGTATCTAACTCCGATTTTTGGAGGAATACGCAATATTCATGTTGGTCTCGATATTAATGGACCTATTGGAACACCATGTATGGCCTTTATGGATGGTAAAATCACACATTTTGGTTATAATCCAGAACCTGGCGATTATGGTTATGTAATAATTACAAAACACAATATTTCAGGAATTAAGATTTGGGCACTGTATGGTCATTTAAGTTCTGAATCTATCAAGGGTAAAATGGTTGGTCAGAAAGTTAGAAAAGGTGAAATTATAGCATGGTTTGGCCCTGAAAATGAGAATGGAGGCTGGGAGCCTCATCTTCATTTCCAACTTTCGTTGTTGGAGCCAAAAACTCATGATTTACCAGGAGTAGTTTCAGATGTAGAAAGAATTCAAGCATTAGAGAATTATCCAGATCCTAGATTAATTCTTGGACCTCTCTATTGATAATTGGCCTGATAACTTTTTAATCAAGCTATTTTAGTTACAAATATGCAAAGAATATTTGTCATTACAGTTATTTTAGTTTTGACTACGCCAGGATGTTTAGATAGTTTGAAAGATAGTGTAGTTTCTTGTGACAATATTACTGGTGAATGCAGATATGAAATACTAAAGGGAAATGAATATTCAAAAATACATATTGAAGTAAATTATGTGACAGGTAATTCTCCAGAATCTGATGCTCTAAATCTGCTTAAGCAAAGAGTTCAAGAAGTTACAGATAAATCAACAATTACAGTTAGCCAAAGTAGTTTTGGAAGCACTGATAATAGCTATACTTTAGAAGAAATATTAGAACTTGAAGATAAACAGCGTACACGATTCAAAAGCGGTAATACTTTTGTAATTCATATATTATATCTGAATGGTGAGTACAGCGATAATGATCAAACATTAGGTTTAGCATATTCAGGCACTTCTTTTGCGATATTTAAGGAAAAGATAGAAGATGCAGCTTTTTTGCTTATTTCAGCTAAAGATATTGAAAAATCAGTGATAGTTCATGAATTTGGACATTTACTTGGTTTAGTCAATAATGGGTATCAATCACCACATGATCATGAAGATTCTCAACATCCTCATCATTCAAATAATGAAGAATCTGTTATGTATTGGGCTATTGAAAGTCAGGATATAGGTAATCAACTTGATGGAGAACCACCAAATGATTTTGATAATTATGACCTTGATGATCTAAAACTCATGAAAGAAGGAAAACTATAGTGAATATTTATACAAAATTCACTTTTTGTTATATGTTGCTTATTACATACTTGAGCCATATGCCTCAGAGTTCAGTATCAGATTCTGTTCCAGAATATAATAATATAGATTTGATTCTTCATTTTGTAGAATATGCAATTTTGGGATTTTTCTTATTCAAATCATTATCAACGGATGATTTGTTTAATATAAATTCTATTTACGGGGCAATTTTTTTAGGAATACTATTTGGAATTTTTGATGAGCTACATCAAAATTTTGTACCTGGAAGACAAATGTCTTTGATTGATGTTTTATTTGATTCTTTTGGGACTCTTTTTGGAGTTTATATATCGTTTGAATTTTTTAATGAATGAATATGTTATAAACTTCTTTATGAAATAGAACCATAAGAATCATTGCGAATGTGATTGGATTCATAGTTTGGTTCTCCTTACTATTTTCTTTACTGTTTTTCTTTTTCGAGGGTTTGGATTAGAGTCAAACGTTACCCATCCGGTCCCTTTTTGCGTGCATTTTGGTTCGTCTGAATAGTCTGCGGCCATTATGTTTCGCCGCGAGTAAAGCCCCTTTATATAGATATCCTCGGAAAATAAGGTATATTGTCAGGTGATGGGAGTAAGCCCCTTTCTGTTAACCGAAAAACGGTTGGCGACATTTAGCTATGCTTCCTACCTACCGCTCCCGAGCAGGTCGTAGCGGTTACTTGGAATTGCTCCAGCAGGGATGTTCGTTTCATCAAATCCTCCATCGATGTCACGTCCTAGACGATCATTCCATATGATGGGGCTGTGTCGTTTCTGTTTCAGTGCCGGCCCTCTCGGACCCCTTGCGGCTGCTTTGCTCATGGAGAGGGGACTTTCCTCAGCCTAAGACCGTCGGTCGCCCTCCATCTCCTGACTAAACATTTATTTTTACGTAGCATTTATAGTTCACGGTTGTGGTAAATCCTTATTTACAGGCAATGTTCGCAATCAATGCCTAGCAAAGGTAATGATACAAAAGATATCGATAAATCAAATTTTCATAAGACTACAGATTATCAAAAGGCATATGAAAAATGGAAAGAAGAAGTTCTTGCTCCTTCATTAAAGAAAAATCCTGAGAGGTTGAAAGAATTTATGACAACATCTAGTCAAAAAGTTGATAGATTATACACGCCTTTAGATACTTCTCACATAGATTATCAAAGAGATATATCTTATCCAGGGGAATTTCCGTATACAAGAGGTATACATTCAACAATGTACAGAGGTCGTCTTTGGACAATGCGTATGTTTGCAGGTTTTGGTTCCGCAGAAGAAACGAATGCACGTTTTAAGTATCTTTTAGAACAAGGTCAAACAGGCCTTAGTACGGCCTTTGACTTACCAACACTATATGGATATGATAGCGATTCATCAATGGCGGCTGGAGAATTTGGAGAATGTGGAGTTGGTGTTAGTAGTTTAGAAGATATGTCTATTTTGTTTAATGACATTCCTTTGGATAAGGTTACTACATCCATGACAATCAATTCTCCTGCAGCTATGACTTGGGCAATGTACATTGCTAATGCTGAGAATAGAGGAATTCCTAAGGCAAACTTGGGAGGTACAATTCAAAATGATATTTTAAAAGAATATATAGCTCAGAAAGAGTACATCTTCCCACCTAATCCCTCTATGAGATTGGTTACTGATACTGTTGAATACGGTACAAAATACATGCCTAAATGGAATACAATATCTATATCAGGATATCATATAAGAGAAGCAGGATCAACAGCAGTTCAAGAATTAGCATTTACACTTGCAGATGGTTATGCTTATGCCGATTGGGCCATCGAAAGAGGATTGAATATTGATCAATTTGCACCTCGCTTTAGTTTCTTCTTTAATGCTCATAATGATTTTTTCGAGGAAATTGCGAAATACCGAGCAGCTCGAAGGATATGGGCTAGAGATATGAAAGATAAATATGGAGCCAAAGATCCAAGAAGTTGGACTTTACGTTTTCATACACAAACAGCAGGTTGTAGCCTTACAGCACAGCAACCTGAAATCAATATTGTCAGAGTTGCGATACAAGCAATGGCTGGTGTTTTAGGAGGAACTCAGTCTTTGCACACAGATTCAATGGATGAAGCATTAGCCCTTCCTTCTGAAAAAGCAGTTCAGATAGCACTTAGAACTCAACAAGTGATAGCACATGAATCTGGTGTTGCTAATGTTATTGATCCATTAGGTGGAAGTTACTATTTGGAATGGCTTACAGACGATATGGAAAGACAAGCAAGAGATTATTTTGATCGCATTGATTCATTAGGTGGTGTGGTACCTGCAATTGAGAAGGGATTCTTTCAGAAAGAAATAGCATCGGCAGCGTATCGTTATCAACAGGAAATAGATAATAAGGAAAGAGTGGTTGTAGGCGTTAATCAACATACTTCAGATGAAGAAGTGGAAATTCCGATACTTGAAATGGACCCAGAAGGGTTTGAAAGGCAATGTGCAAGGTTGAAGAGTTTGCGTAATAATCGCGATAAAGCTAAACATGAGGCTGCACTAAGTGCGATAGAAAAAGCAGCTGAAGGAGAGGATAATTTAATGCCACATTTTATTGAAGCTGCGAAGGCCAAAGCAACACTTGGTGAGATGTGTGATGTTTTAAGAGGTGTTTTTGGAGAATATAGAGAAGGTTCCGACTTCTGAGAGTATAAATTGAGATACCACATAATTGGTTTGACTGGAAGAAATGCTTCAGGTAAGGGTACAGTAGCTTCATTTCTGATGAAATCTTCTTTTGTTTATCATTCACTTTCCGACACCCTCCGTGATGAGCTAAAAAATAAAGATTTAGAAGAAAGTCGAGAAAATTTAATAAAAATTGGCAATAATCTCAGAGAGAGGGGAGGTCCAGGTATTTTGGCTGATTTGATGATTCCAAATCTAAATTCTTTAGAAAATCATATTGTTGATTCTATACGTAATCCTATTGAGGTAAATTCACTTAGAAGAGAATATCCTAATCACAATTTCATATTGATTGCAGTAGATGCTAGTCCTGAGACAAGGTATGAACGGTTGAAGCAAAGGAATAGATTAGGTGATAGTTCGTCTTGGGAACAATTTTTGGCTCAAGAAAAATTAGAAGAGTCAAGCACAAATCCAAATAAGCAACAATTACTATCCACAATTAAGAAAGCAGATTTCCATATTGATAATAGTGGTACTATTTTAGAACTTGAAAATAGTATAACTGAAATAATTGATAAATTATAAATCAAATTCATAAGTTGCAGTTAAGAAAAACATAAATGCAATTGGTAGCAAATGAAAGCCCATTCCAAATGCTACGTTTATAGCCATCCATCTTCCTGCAAAATTATTTGGAACTTCCATTACTTTATCAACAACAGTATTTGTTGTATCTCTTAGTTTTCCTGCAAAAAAACCTACGAATCTTGCCACTCTTTCATGCGGTAAAGCATCTTTTCCTTTATCTTCATTTCCTTTTAACCAATCACCCATTTGTAGCATACGGTCAACCATTGGCCTGTATCTTCCAACATCGATTTTTATTATTTTCACGGCTAAATTCCTAGTATCCCAAACTCTTCTCCAATCTAAATAAGTATGACCAACAAAGAATACAACTATTGCAATTAGCTGCCAATCGGGAGTATCATTCCAATTGGGAGGCGTTAGTTTGAATTCAAAAACTTCGACAACCCCATTTTCAGGCTCAAATATTATAAATCTCATTAGAGCTATTGTTGCTGGGACTAATAATCCCACAGTAAATTTAGCAGCTATTGAATAACCTTTGGGAATTTCTTTGAGTCTTTCAAATAACCATCTTAAATGGTGTCCATGAAGTTGTATTGCCTTTAAAGCAGGTTCTCCTAAAAATATTAGCCTTTGTAGAATTGGTATGAATATAAGTATGTGAAAGTATAGTTCCCATGGCGTATTCCACGTGAAGTGGTCAGTTATCATAATACTATGTTGGCTAGAGGAGGGTGTTAAAAAAAGCAACTAATGGCGTATTGTGCCAAAAAGATCAGGACGCAGGACCAGAGGTCAAGAAAAAATTGCCCGAGACCGGATAGACAAGTTGCTAAATTTGGCGAGAGAAAGTTCCCATGATAAAGAATATGAACAGTCTAAGAGATTTGTTGAATTAGCTTTGTTGATAAGTAAGAGATATAATCAGAGATTAACAAAAATTCAAAGGCATCAAATTTGTAGAAAATGCAATTCGTTTTTAGATTCAGAGACTTCAAAGAATCGTATATCTTCTAAAGGTTGGAAAACAATTACATGTTTGGATTGTGGCTCTATGGTTCGTTTTGGTTTATCTCAGAGTGATTAATAATGTCTAGAATTAACTCCCGAACAAAATTATTGGATTACCTTGAACGTCAAGAATATCTAAAAACTTCAGAAGTTAGGATAGCAATGGAAAAAGTGGATAGAGAAGCTTTTGTCAGAACTTCAGATAGAGCTTCTGCCTATGATGACACTCCTTTATCTATAGGCCAAGGTCAAACAATATCAGCTCCACATATGGTTGCTATGATGCTTGAAGAATTAAAGCTAGAAAAACATGATAATCTTCTTGAAATTGGCAGTGGTTGTGGTTATCACGCAGCTGTTGCCTCACAAATAGCTTCTAAAGTTACAACAGTCGAGAGAATAAAATATATTTATGAATTAGCATGTAAAAATCTTGAAAATTATAACAATATAAAAATTATACATGGCGATGGTTCTCTTGGGTTTATGGATGATGCACCATATCAGAAGATAATGGTAACTTGTGGTTCTCCTCGAGTTCCTAAACCACTTGTTGATCAATTGGATTTTGGCGGTTTAATGGTTATACCTGTTGGCGGTCGTATCGCCCAAGAATTGTTGACAATAAAACGCACGAAAGATGGCATAGAGGTGAGCAGACGCCCCGGCGTCGCTTTTGTCCCTATGATTGGTATTAATGCGTTTGAAAGTTAATTAGAGTCTAACGTTTTTTGTTCTAATTCTTTCCTATAATCTTCTAATAAATTAGCAATTGTTTCGTTAGAGATGCCTATTATTCTTGCCGTTAGTAGGGCTGCATTTTCTCCCCTTCCTATTCCGACACCACCTACAGGTACGCCAGGTGGCATTTGGACTACAGATAACAGTGAATCTAAATTTGCAGGCGAACTACTTGAGGCACATGGGACACCTATTACTGGTTTCAGTGTATGTGCAGCCACTACACCCGGTAAAGCTGCTGAAAGGCCAGCTAATGCGATAAACACGTCTGCTTCAGAATTTCTAACAATTTCTACGACTCTGTCAGGTGTTCTATGTGCAGATGCTACAAATGTTTCAAACGTAATGTTGAATTTTTCTAAAATCTTTTCAGCTTTTTGTGCAATGGGTCGATCCGTTGCTGACCCCATTACAATAACTACTTGTGCCATAGTTCGGAAAAGAAGCCCATATAAGAAATTCTACGGTTGTGTCAGCCTTTAAGATGGGTCGTTAGTGCGCCTTTGCGCCCGGATGGTGTAGTTTGGAATCACAGAAGCTTGCGGAGCTTCAAACCCGGGTTCGAATCCCGGTCTGGGCGCCATATTCTTTTAATCCATAGTCAGTAAGAAGTTGTGACTCGCTATCCATACTATTTGATTTCTGTGATTTTTGTAGCAACAATTTTTTCCCCTCTTGTTCAAACCGCACAGGAACCTGAAACAATTCCTAGCGAAAATCTTGATTTGGTGGACATGCGTTTGCAAATCGTATTTCAAAATCCCGAAAGAGCGGATGAGTTAGGTTTAGCCCCAGCTCCTGAAGGAAAAATTAGTTTAGTTGCACAGGTAGAATTATTGACTAATGAACACCATTTTTTTATTCAGGAATTGGGCGGTGAAATAACATCGTCTTTTGTAAGATTTAATACAGTTTGTTTTATTCTTCCTTTTGATAAAGTTCCAGAAGTGACATACTTACCAGGATTGATACTTTTAGAAGCTGATGTTCTTTTCTATCCTAGTTTAGATAATAGTATTGATTCAATAGGAACTGATGTAATTTGGAATCAATTTGGTTTTCGAGGAGAAGATACTACTATTGCCATATTGGATACTGGTATTGATTTTAATCATGAATCATTGGATGATTTAGATGATAATTCTGATACAGATGATCCTAAAATATCAGTTGATTCCGATGGCATGTTGGCGTTTTATAATGCTAATACAGACAAGGAATATCCTGATGAGCAACCTCATGATTCAGGGAGCCATGGAACTCATTGTGCAGGAATAGCTGCAGGAACAGGTGGCCCTTCTGGCACTTATTCAGGAGTTGCACCGCAAGCTAATCTTGTTGGTGTTATTGCACTTGATGGTGGTTCAGGAGATGAGGGTGATTTGCTTAGAGCGGTTGATTGGACTATAGAAAATAAAGATAGATTCTCAATAGATGTTATGTCTCTTTCACTTGGAGGACCTATTGTAATTCCTGGAGCTACTAATAATGGAGATTCATCAATTTCACAAGCACTTGATGTTGCCGTTGAAGCAGGAATAGTTACAGTAGTAGCTATTGGTAATGGTAATTTAGGAATTGCAGCACATCCTGCATCGGCGTCCTATCCTGGTGACAGTGTAAAAGCGATAACAGTTGGTTCAGTTAATGATGATCACAATAGAGAAATATATTCATCAAGAGGCCCTACTGGTGATGGTCGTTTGAAACCAGATGTTATGGCTCCTGGTGGGGCAATAATGTCGGCAAGTGCAGGTTCGGGAGATGGTTATGTTTCATATTCAGGAACATCTATGGCTACACCACATGTAGCTGGAGTCGCAGCCTTGATGATTCAAGCTAATCCAGATATTTCACCTACTTCAAATTCAGATTATGTGAAACAAATACTTAGAGAAACAAGTGATCACAAGGTACCGTTAGATGTTGATTGTGGCGAATTATATACACCTAACAATTGTTATGGCTGGGGAACTGTTGAATTGATTGGTGCAGTTTCTCGTTCACAGGATTTAGGGTCTACTGAATTAGTAGGAACTTCAGGTATTCAAACAGAAACAAATGAAACATTTGTAGCATCTATGGAATACACTATGACTGAATATACAAATCGAGGGAAAGATGGAGGTACAATTCAGAATTATTTAACCAATCAAAATAATATTCCTGATGAGATTAAGATGGTTGTAAAATATCCCAGTTCATGGCCAGAACCATCTAAATTCTTAGTAGATGCAAATGAAGGAAGTGGAGTTGAGGGTGATGCAGGTCTAAATGCAGTAACTGAAGTAGACGGTAATTGGGTAATTGAAGCGAATTTCAATTATAGTGCACAACTTAGTTCAGGGACAATTGCAACTAGTTTTCCAGAGTTTAAATTTGATATTAGTGCACCCAATTTTGATGATACAATTGATGTGAGTGTTGATTTCTTTTTGAATGACATGGAAGCTGAAGGCCAAATTATTACAGTTTCTTCTTTTACAGATCTTCCAGATCTTTTTATTGAAGAATTAATAATCCCTTCATCTTTGTCTGCAGGTCAAGAAGTTTCCTTGACTGCGAGAATTGTTAATGAGGGCCCAGGTCCAGCTAAGAAATTTTCAATAAATTTCTATAGTGACGAAGAAATTTTCCAAACAGTATCTTCTGCTGAGAAATTAAATTCAAATGAAGCAGTTAATATTCAAGCTAAATGGGTTGCATCTGAGGGAGAGCATGAAATTAAGGCTGAAATAGTAGATGTAAGCCCTCAAGATGAGGATGATTCTAATCATGTTTCACAGGTAATTGTTCAAGTTGGTGATTTTTTAGATTATCAAATACCTATGGTTTTCATAACTGAACCATATAGAAATGAAGTTGTTTCGGATTTAGTTGTTGTAAAAGGTACTGCTAGTGATAATAATGATGTTGAAAAGGTAGAAGTGCGCGTATTGCCTAATGATTGGGAGAGAGCAAATGGATTTGAAAATTGGGCTTGGGCATGGAATACAAGTGAAGATCTAAATGGTCGCTATACGATTGAAGCCCGTTCTTTTGATGGCTATAATTATTCAGTTATTTATAGTGTTGAAGTAGAAGTTACAAATGATGGGGCAAACCGTAGACCAACAGCTTCTTTAAAATCAAATTTTGATGAGGTGTACGTTAATGATAAATTAATTTTCTCAGGAAATACTTCTTCAGATGATTCCCAGATTGTAAAATATCATTTCAATTTTGGAGATTCTAAGGAAACAGATTGGATTACAGATTCTTGGATAGAGTATTATTATGAAGAACCAGGAGAGTATACTGTATCTTTGCAAGTTGAAGATGATGAAGGAGTTAAATCATCTTCATCAGATACAATTATTGTGAAAGTTATTGAAAAACCGGTAAATAATAATCCAATAGCTGTTATTAATTCTCCACAAACCGGAAGTAATTATGAGAGTGATAAAATTATCCAATTTTCATCACAAGGCTCTATGGATCCAGATGGGGATGAGCTGTTATTTACATGGTCAAGTAGTTTAGATGGAGAACTTTATACAACTCCTAGCTTTTTTGCAGAGAGTTTCCTAACGGATGGAGTTCATTTGATAACACTTACAGTTTCAGATTCGAATGGAGGTTTTGATTCGGTATCGGTACAAATAACCGTAATTTTGATAACGGAATCTACTGAGTCTCCAATACTTCCAGCCTTTAATTTTGTATCTGTATTATTAGTACTTACTTTTATTTCGTTTATTCGAAGTAAATCTAATTAGTTTCCTTTGAATTCAACTCTAGACACTTCATTTTCCCAGAGAACTAGTTTCACAAGCCCTTCAATTTTTGGGTTTAATTCTTTCCAAATCCATTCAACTAAGATTTCGCTAGTTGGATTTTCTAGTCCTTTTATATCGTTTAAATAGTTGTGATCTAGTTTATTTTTTATCGGTTTAAATATATCTTCAATGGTGTTGAAATCGGTTACAAAACCAGTTGAATAATCTATTTCACCTTTTAAATGAATTTCTAGTTTAAAGGCCAATCCATACAAATTACTGCATGGATGGTCTTTTGGAACTTTTGTAAGTTTACGTGCTGATTCGAAACGTATAGTTTGTACCAGTTTATGCATCTAAAGTTCGATTACGTCCCTAGGTTCAGGTATAATCCATCTTCGTTGCTTATATTTCTTTAGAATTTCTTTCTTTTCTTTACGTAGTGTACGATTAAGATGTATTAAGGCCATCTTTTTTGGTCTAGCCATATCATCTAATCTTTCTAATTGTTGAACTGAACAGTGTGTCTTTGTTCCTATGTTAATGGTTTCTCCTTTTGGATTCTGTACAGTACCATCCATAGTGTATGCATCATGCACCAACAAATCAGAATTTGTATAGAGTTTTGATGCTGTTGGAGTAAACATTCCATCTCCAGAATAGCAGAAAACTTTGGTAGGGCTACCTGCTTCTAATCTTAAACCAAGATTTTGGACTGAATGCCTGGTGTTCACCACTCTAAGATTCCAGTCATCCCATCGGTGGGATCTTTGTAATTCCCTAAACCTTAATGTAAATGGTAGGTGAGATACCATTCCTGGATAAGCAACTTCCATTAAGCGTTCAACATTTCTTTGAGTTCCTACTGGTCCGAAAAGGTAAAATGGTCTAGTCCGGCCATCTTCTTCCATTCTTTTCATTAATGCTGGTAAACCAAAAACATGGTCTGCATGAAAATGAGATATGAAAATACCATCAAGGTAATCAGGTCTCTTTGACTGATGCCATACAGAGGGTGGTGCTGTAGCTCCACAGTCTACTAGCATTCTTCTTCCAGCAGCTTCTACCAAGATACAGGTATGGGTGTAATCTTCGTCAAAACCTTCACCAACACCCAAAAAAGTAACTTTCATTAGTTACACCTCATGTCGAAATTTCTCTTCATAATGCTTGCTTCTTTTACATCATTAAAATCTTTGTTCATTTTCATTATTTTTCACCTTACAAGGTCAGCAGATAACGAAATCTGCATAAATTGTGTTTTTTTGCAGACACCCCAAATATATAAAATTAAGTAGTAAGCTTTATCAAAGGGCAATATTTTTTTACCGACTGCGCCTTCTAAAACTTTCTAAATATTTGTAGACAGCTCCATGTTCCGATCCTGCCAGAACCATAGATACTGCTACTTTCGTAGCTTCCAATCCTTCTAAATCTGAAATTATTGAAACCGTGTGTCCTTGAATTGCTAAATCAGCGCCAGTCATATCTTCTATTATTTTTCGAGTTTTTCCAGCTTTTCCAATTAATCTTCCTCTTATAGTTGCTAATCTTTTCTTTGATCGCCCGACATAATCTCTAATATCCACAATTTCTAAGTAATAATCCATTTCGAGCAATTGTACAGCCTTATCTGGTGTAAATCCTCTTCCAATTGCTTTTGCAGTGCCGATTAATTGTAAGCTTTTCAAGGGGTCTTTTTCGTTCTTAGATTTTATTTCTATTATGCCTTCCTCAGAGTCTATGTCTATTTCACATCCACTTAGTTCTTCAATCTTTTTCTTTGTTTCACCTTTTGGTCCAATTATTACACCAACTCGTGAGAGTGGAATTTTAACGTAATCCATTATTTCATTTCCTCTAATTTTAAACCTCTAATATATTTTTTCCAAAATCGATGCATGTTTTTCATATCCCTTTTATGTAAATCTTCATAGAGTGGATGTTCTTTAGGAACAGCTTGTCCTACATCTATTATATGTGGTTTTTCTCTGAAATTAAGTATGTTGTATTCGCTAAGATCACCATGACTTAAATTCATTGAACGATAAGATCTTATTGATTTCAAAAGTAAATTCAAGAATTCTTCAGGTTTTTTGGGTACTAAATCTTTGATTATAGGATAAGGTCTATATCTCCACCCAATATATTGCATTACTACAATATTCTTATGAACATGATAGGGTTCAGGAACCTTTGCACCTCCTGCCCTCATGGAATGTAGATTTTTATATTCTTTTTGTGCCCAAGTAAAAACCCTCTCTCTTGGATTATTTCCACTGTCTTTAAATCTAGGGTCTCCATCAATATATTTATCTAATTTACGGAAAGTTGCGGTGTTTAATCTATAAATTTTCACGGCTCGATTTCTACCATCTAATGTTTTTGCACGGAAAACATTTGCTTCTTTACCTGTTGCTATTATATTTTCTAGAGTAGAAATAACGCCTCTGTTGAACAATTGTTGTATGTTTTTTAGGGTTGCCTCATCAAAAACATCATCAATAGTCTTTCTTCCATCTCTATCTCTAGACTTATTTATATTACCTAAATTCCAGTCCAAACTCTCTATGTTTGTACGCATTATCAATAAATATCTAATATTTCAGGTATTTTTCCCGAACGTTTTAGGTTTGAAGTTTGAGTGGGTGTATACCTAAATTTAACATCTGCTTTACTGTCCTGGAAGGACCACGGTACAACTATCAATAGGTCATTTTCTCGAACCCACATTCTTCTTCTTAGTTTACCTGGAATTCTCCCCATTCTTCTTTCACCATCTTCACAAATTAATTGTAATCTAGATCCCCCTTGAAAAGTTTCAGCTACAGCGAACATCTCGCCTTTTGGTTTGTAAGGTAAAGTTACTCTTAGATTGGTTTCATCGACTTGATAATTTTTTTTCTTTCCATGTTTTCCTTTACCTTTTTTTGGTTTAGATTTTACAACTTTTTCTTCTGATTTAATTTCTTCTTTTGAATCAGTATCTTCTTCAGATTTCTCTTGCGGTTGTTCATCTTCTGATGCTGTCACGTAAACGTTCTAAACAGTTCCCATATAAGATTGTCGCCCTAGCCCTTATGGCACCCTTTCCATCTTAGTAATGATGAGTCACACTCGCACTCCGCTTTTTAATCATCACAAGGATAGCGGAGCAAAAATAGTTGATTTTGCAGGATGGCAAATGCCGATACAATACAGTAGCATATTGTCAGAACACAAAGCAGTTAGAGAGAATGTAGGTATATTTGATGTATCTCATATGGGTCAAATTTTTGTAAAAGGTCCAGAAACAGTGGAGTTTCTTTCTTACGTTACTACTTGGGATATGAGAAGGCAAAAGGATGGTGACTGCCGTTATTGTCATATTTTAGATGAGGATGGATTTATCATAGATGATACAATAGTTTATACCATATCCAAAGACAATTATATGTTAATACCTAATGCTTCAAGAGTTGAAGATATACACGATTGGCTTTTGAAAAATTCAAGCGATTTTGAGGTTTTAATTGAGGATTTATCTGGTGAATATTTTTGCTTAGCATTACAAGGTCCTGAGGCGCTTCGACTTTTAGGTCAACATCTTAACATTACAGTAAATTCTTTCCAACTAGTGACATTAGATAAAACAATTGTAAGTGGCACAGGTTATACTGGTGAAAGAGGGTGCGAAATTATCGGTCCTTTAGATGAGGTAATTAATCATTGGGAGGCTTTAGTTGATATGGGTGCAATACCAATAGGGTTAGGAGCTAGAGACACACTTCGTCTTGAGAAGGGATATCTTTTATCTGGGCAAGATTTTAATGGTAATCAAACAACTCTTGAAACAGGATATTCTTGGGTAATTGATTGGAATCATGATTTTCTAGGTAAAGAGGCATTAGTAGAGTTGAAGAATAGTAATTATTCTAAATTGAGAGGAATATTAATTGAAGATCGAGGGATTATTAGGCCAGGAAATCCAGTTTTTTATAGGGGTGAAAAGATTTCATATTTAACAAGTGGTTCTTTATCCCCTACACTTAGAAAAGGAATAGGTATGGCTTATCTAAATTTAGATATTGGTGAATCTGTATCAGTAGAAGTACGCGGTAACCACTTAAATGGGCGCGTGGTGCAAATGCCATTCCTATGAGTGAAATACCCGATAATCTGTCTTATACTAAAGAGCATGAATGGATTAAAGTACAAGACGATGGCAAAGTCAAAGTTGGTATAACTGATCACGCTCAAGATGCCCTTTCAGATGTTGTCTTTGTAGAATTACCTGATGTTGGTTCAGATTTTTCTAAAGGAGACCCAATGGCAGTTGCTGAATCTGTTAAAGCAGCAAGTGATATTTATGCTCCAATTTCAGGGAAAATCGTTTCAATCAATGATAAGCTTGAAGAATCGCCTGAATTAATTAATGAATCTCCATATGATTTTGGATGGATGGTTGTTATTGAACCAGATGGTAATTTAGAAGACTTATTAGATTCTGGTTCTTATAGAGAATTAATTGATTAAACATCTACGTGTTGCTGATAGCAAGGCTCAAGAGACTAAAATTTTTCTTGAAGAATTGAAAGCACTGAATGAATTATTTTTACCAATAAAAGAAGAAGGTTACATATTGTGGCCTTTGAATTTTGAGGTCGAAGGAGAAATCATAGAATGTGAGGGCATAAGTTCCACTAGAATCTCTAGAGATTATAGGTTGAGATTACCTTTGGCTATACGTGAAATAGCGCCTCGAGCTTTTGATATATTTGGAGATATAGCTATTATTAAATTATCAGATTTGTCAATGGAACATTCTAAAATTATTTCAGAGACCTTGTTAGAAAGTCACACGAATATAAACAAAGTAGCGTTAGATTTAGGAGTTAAGGGGGATTATCGTATTAGAGATCTAAAGATGCTGATTGGGGATTCTAATTTTGTAGCGACACAAAAAGAGAATGGTTTTGAATTTAAATTAGATATATCAAAAGTTTATTTTTCTCCTAGATTAGCCATGGAGCGGAAGAGAATATATGATATTGCAGATTCTAGTGAGGACGTTTTAGATGCTTTTGCAGGAGCTTCTCCTTTTGCAGTTAGTTTAGCTTCAAAAGGTTGTAATGTTACTGCGGTTGATTCAAATCCTAACTCAGAGAAATGGTCTCATGAAAATTTTGAATTAAATAATGTATTAGAATATAGTTTCATATGTTCTAAAATAGAAGATATTTTGCCTCGTTTATCGTTATATGATAGAATTATAATGAATAATCCTACAAATTCACTTCCTTATCTGGAAATGTTAAGTAATAAGTTGAAACCAAATGGAATAATTCATTTTTATAAGATTATGGAAGACGAAGAAGATTTTAATGTGAAGGATTATTTAGGTTTAAATTTTGAATGTATTTTTGAAAGGATAGTTCATCCCTATTCTTCGCAGAGTTCTTTGATGGTTTTTGATATAGTTAAATCAGTTTCTACTGTCCAAAAGACAAACCAGTAACTTTTTATATTAGTTTATAAAAATCCGGCATTCATTTTATTAAGACCTTGTCAATGATGGTAGACCGTTTCTAAGATTCTTAGTTATGGTAATAGGACAAAACGCGAAGGTGTGCAAAAATGAACGCAAACGTATCAGAGTCAGTCTCCCTATACGGGAAAATGACAGCAATTCTCATCGCAACCTTGTTTGTACTTAGCAGTTTCACACTGTTAGTATCAGCAGGATCTGGAGATGAGCAAGAGAGCGAAGTCACCACAGGTATTACCCTTGGTGAAGCATTAGTATCTGAATCAGAAGGGCATGTTGAGGCAATTAGTGAACTCAATACCATTCTACCAGGTCAAGAAGTACCATGGACTACAACTATGGCTGATGGAAAATTCTCCCCTGCAAAGCAGGAAGCTGGAGCTGCCAAAGTATTGATTGTAGATGACGATGGTGAAAATTGGATGTCTGGCCCATGGCTTGAAGCATCACATATAGCAACTGCCTTGAATGATGGCGGTTACTCATTTGATGTTTTCCGTGCAGGAAGATGGGGTGGAACAGCTCAAGAACTTCCATCAGGTGACGCAGGTCTATCTTTAGTAGACGATTATGAAGTTGTTATCTGGTATGGTGGTTGGAATACACAGATTATGTCTGCTGCAGAACAGAGTACTATGTCAGCTTACCTTGATGGTGATGATGGTGAAAGTGATGGTTTCTCTACAGATAACCGAAATTTCATTATGTCTACACAAATGAGTGACTGGTTTGATGCAAATGCAGGTAGTTTCCAAAATAATTACATGCACTCAGATACCTATTATTCATCTTACATTGTGGTTGATGGAACATCAAACCCAATGAAAGGAGTAAGTGGTTCTATATTTGATGGTAAAGAGTACGCAACTGATACAGCTGGTGTACATTACCTTGACAGACCTTGTGGTAACAAGCCTTACGATAATACAGCTACTGGAGCATTCTGGATGGATGCACGTAAAGGAGCATCTGATGGACATGAGTATCATGCAGTTCAGTTCCCAGTTGATGGTTACGTAGGCCCTCAAACTCACAAGGCTTTTATGTTCGCTGACGAAATTGGAGTTTTCAACAAGCGATCAGACAGAGCAGATTTCTTTGGTACAATCCTTTCATGGATGGAAGTAACTAAAGAACAAACACAAAACGTTGACATTGGTATTGGTGGAGTCGATATTCCTAACCATGTTCAATATTGGAGATCAGTTGAGTCTATGGTACCTGTAGATATTAGAATTACAGTTACCAATTATGGTATGCTTCCACAGAGTAGCACAGCTGTCCATCTTAAGTTGAAAAACCAATTTGGTCAAGTTTTATTCGATAGTACATTCGACACTAGGGCTTTCCCTGAAGGTCATCCTATGCACATCTCAGATTCTATTCAAAATGGAGATAGTGTTGTATTTACATTTAATAAGACAAATGACAGATACCAGCGTATATTCGATGGTGCAAATGAAAACAAAGCAAGACATGTGATGTTCACCAGTGCTGGTATGGATAGATTATCAGCAGAAGTTATGCATACTGGTGATCAAGGTGTCGCAAATAATTATGTACAAGCCGATATTGGAGTAGGTAAATGGATTGAAAACGGAGAAGCTCCTGAAGATGAAATAGGTCCTTCAATTACTTTTGGAGATACCGATGACAATGGAGCTAACAGTTTAGATCATGTGAATTACCACCGTGCTTCCAGTTATGATTGGGATATGGACGGTTGTGGTTGGGCAGACGGAGTTGCTGACGATTGTGCAGACAATGGTGGTTCTTTGAATAAAACAGTAAAATCTGTATTCCACGAAGGTAAATCAGCATTGGCTTCTTTCAATACAAATGGTTGGTACAAGACTTCAGCAAATCCAGCTAACTGTGATTGGTCTAGTACTGGAGACAGTGACTGTCCTAAATTTACAGCAGAACCATACCAGGATGACTATTTCGTTTCACCACCATTAGATTTGAGTGCTATGGATGAGGTAGTAGTTGGTATGTTGTTCACAGGTTGTATGGAATCTGGAGATTATTTCCGTATGCAAATATCTAAAGATGGAGTATCATGGACTAATTTGATTTCTTACAGTGGTTTCTGTCCAGGTGAAGGTGCCTGGTATCTATGGGGTGGAAGTAACGCCAAGTATCAAGGTTACGTATTGGGTAGTGATTACTACGGTTCTGATGACGCAGATTCAGTTCAATGGAGAATTCAGATGGATGGAGATAGTGATCAGAATACAGAAGGAAGCAGACCATATGCTGGCTGGTTTATTGATGAGATTGTTTTCCGTGGAACAGAAAGAATTACTCGTGATGTTGCTGTAGGAGACATTGTTGTAGACAGTGACTTTGCAGTCAAGGACAACGGTGGTAACAGTCTGTGGAGAGAAATTAACGCTACTGTAATTAATGCTGGAGAAGCAGCATGGACTGATTTACCAGTCAAATTCTCTATCACTAATTTACAGGGTGAAGATTTAACTTCATTCTTAGACACAACACAACCGTCAATTCCAAATCTTGCAGGTAACTCAAGATATGGTGACATAACACCAGGTGGAGGTAATGAGGACCAAAAGGAATTGTTCTCATTATTCATGTGTCCTGGTGCGAATACTTACTACGCGACTGTAGAGGTGTTGGTACCGGCGGGTAAAGATTTCTTCCCATGGAATAATTCTTTGACAGTTACATTCCGTGTTTTCGACACTTTCTTCTTTGATGATGTCGATTCACCTTCCGATAGATCTTCCGTCTACGCGTACACTACAGTAGATAGACTTTCTACAACTCAAAACACTTGGAAGGTTAGGGATGCAGGTAATGATGCATACTCTGGACAAATGATTTGGCAGTACGCTAAGGAAAGTGGTTTCTCTAAGTCTAATCCAACTACAGCAGGTGGTTCGGATGATAGTTTGATTACGCAGGATACTTTTGATCGAGATGGTCAAGGGGACAGATTCCAAACGGATTTGAATGTAGATTTGAGAGCAGCTTTCAAACCGATACTGTCTTTTGCTATCAAGTGGGATTTCGCTTCTGGCGACAGACTTGAAGTGAGAGCAGCTACAGATTTCGATAGCGATCAGAAATTAGCATCTGGAACCTGGTCAGTCATAAAAACCTATGAAGGTAATTGTGGTTGTGCATGGTCAAGTTCAGATGATGAACAGTGGGTTGTTGAAGAACTACCATTAGATGATTTCGAGGGATTCCAAACTTGGATTGATTTCAGAGTGGTCACACAGAATGGTGGCGGTAAAGGAGTCCAGCTTGATGACATTTATGTGATAGGTAATGAATACAGAAATAACTTTGATATCATAGATGTCGACACAGAACGTTATGCAGCTTCTGGAGGAGAACATGACTTGTCTATTACAGTCAAGGGTATTGGTCTTGAAGCTCAAGAAGGTGTAACAGTTTATGCGCAGATTACAGATTCAAACGGTATGCGTGTATGGCCTACAGACAGATCATTCAATTTCTTTGAAATTCCATCTGATTTCGATCCAGATGATAATGGAATTAATGGACTTGAAAAAGGTCAAACTTTTACAGTAGATCCATCTACTGCAGGAGATGACTGGAGATGGGGTGCTGGTTTTGCACCAGGAATTTACAACCTGAAGGTTTCTGCATGGAGACCAGACGAAGTTCAAGTTCCTGATGAGAATCCAGCAAACAACATGAAGACAGTAACTATAGTTCTTGGAGCTATGCTTTTGACTGGCGACCAATGGAGTATGGGAGATGGCTGGTCTTCAGGTTCATATGTCTGGGATGGAGAGAATGATGGTTCATTAACATCAGAATCTTTCACAGTCTGGAACAGTAGACCATTCTTAGTTGTTGAAGCAGAATATGATTTGACTGATGCAAGTGTAAAAGCTCAAGTTAGAGCAGGTTCAAGTGGCGCTTGGTACAATATTAAGTGGAGAGCAGCAGACCAATTATCTACTCTTTACTCTATACCAGGAGCAAACTATACACAATTGCCAGACAGTTGGACAGGAACTAGTAGCTACGATAATTCCACATCTCAAACTTTCTTTGCAGATTTGGGAACAGTTGAACAGTTAAGCGACGGTTCAGGAAATCTACAGGATCAATACATTCGCAATTCAATGCAGATTCGTTTGACAGGAACTAATACTGGTTCAGGTGATGGAGGTCATTTCACAGCTTTCTATCCTGCAGTATTTGGTTTAGATGACTTCTCAGTAGATGTTAAGGAAATCTCACCGACAACTCAGAATGGTGAGCCATCCTCCACTACAGGAGATGAAGTTGTAAGGACTTATACAGTCAAGATGAACAACTACGGAGCTGCTTCAGATTCCGGTGTTGTAGACTTTGTAATTACAGCTCCAGATAACTCTTTCATAACTTTGGCAGATGGAACTAAAGCAATTATGGACTCTATCCTTCAGAAGGGTCGCTTCACATATGTCGCAATTAAACCAATTAGCGGTTCATGGGGAAGTGGTCGTGATGACACAACAGGTGGAGATCAAACAGCTTACATTGGAGAAGATGGACTAATTGAGTGGCCTAGTGGAAATACAGAGCAATCTTTAGATCAAACAGGTTGGTCAATAGGTAATCCAACTAAGTCCAGCTGGGATGCAGTTGCAGATAGACCAATGGAACCAAGTGCATCTAACTTTGCAGACCCAGGTTCAGTTATGACTGTTTCTGTGGATGTTAAAGTTGGCTTTGCTTCATGGGCACCACCAGGTACATACAGTATCCAAGCAGATGCACGTTCATGGTCTGATTATGACAACACTTTCACAAGTGGTGATTCGGATGGTCAAGCAACTATGATAATTGCAAAACCAGATCTTTCAATCGGTAGTGATGTAAGATACATATCACATGCTACAGGTTTCGGAGAGTCTGGCGTCGGTTGGGTTAAGAAGAGCGGTGGTGGAGAAGATCCATACTTCAGTTTCATGTTTGAAGTTGTTAACTCAGGTACTGAGACTGTAGGATCATTCAAGGTCGGTCTTTTGGACTTTGAAAGCAATCCATTAGGTGTTCAGGTAGGATTATACTGGACTGGTACTGGCTGGGCAATTGATGAAACTAAGACTTCAGCAACAGGTGCTGAAATCAAGTCCGAAGGTAACAAGAAGTATGTCTACTTCCAAGCAACAGCTGGAGAATTGGGCATGTCTGCAGGAGCAGGTGATGATACAAGCGGTGCTTACACATTCTACTTAGCAGTAGATACTGAAGATTCAGTGTCTGAGTCTAATGAGAATAACAACCGCGTACCAATTACCATAACTGCAGTAAAGGAAGTCAATACTGTACCTTCTTTCGCACTGTCTATGTTAGGCATAACTATGAGTGGTCTTTTGGCTGCAATAGGAATGTCTCTAAGACGTAAAGAAGAAGAATAAGTCTAAGTCATTAGAGAGAAAGGTCTAACCTTTCTCTCCGTATGATGCAATAACCTAGCTTGGGCTTTGTTCAAATTATAAAGCAAAATATTTAATAGAGCTTAATCAGACAAGAAAGGGGAAAAGATGCGTATAGATGACGACCTAAAGCTAACCTTTCGCGATGTCTTGATAAGACCGAAGAGAAGTACACTAAAATCACGTTCAGATGTTTCGCTGTCTAGAATTTTTAAATTTAGGCATACGAAGATGGAATGGGAAGGTGTACCTGTTGTAGCAGCTAATATGGATACTACAGGCACTTTCGAAATGGCAAAGTCTCTACAAGATAATAATATGTTGACATGCTTACAGAAGTTTTATTCTGTTAAAGAAATAAAAAAAGCAATCGAAGAAGGCATGAATCCAAATAATATTGCTGTAACATCAGGTTCTACAGAAGAGAGTTTAGAATTACTAAAAAGGAAAATGGCATTACATAGTAATTTGAAATTTATTTGTCTTGATGTTGCCAATGGTTATAGGGAAGATTTTCTGCAATTTGTAAGGCGAATACGTAAAGAATTTAGTGATAAGATCATTATTGCTGGAAATGTGGCAACAAGAGAGATGACTGAGGCCTTAATTCTTGCAGGGGCAGATATTGTAAAAGTTGGAATTGGCCCGGGTTCAGTTTGTACTACTAGAAAAGTAGCAGGTGTAGGCTATCCTCAATTATCAGCTATATCAGAGTGTTCTGATGCAGCACATGGGTTGGCAGGTCATGTGATGTCTGATGGAGGCTGCACGTCTCCAGGAGATGTAGCTAAGGCATTTGCAGCAGGAGCAGATTTTGTTATGCTTGGAGGTATGCTTGCAGGTCATGATGAGTCTGGGGGTGAGCTTAAAACAAAGGAAGATGGTAAGCAGTACAAATCTTTCTATGGTATGAGTTCAGCAAAAGCTATGGAAACTTATTTTGGTGAAGTTGCAAAGCATAGAGCCCCCGAGGGTAAAGAAGTACAAGTTCCATACAGAGGTCCAGTAGAAGTTACAGTTCAATCAATTTTAGGAGGGATTAGATCAGCCTGTTCATATGTAGGAGCAAGAAGAATCAAGGATCTTCCAAAGTGTACAACTTTCGTTAGAGTTACGATTACAACTAATGAAATATATACAATACACGAAAATAATTGAGCAAATTTAATAAACATATCTGTTATGACTTAAAATGGCAGAGAGAGTTATTCTAGAAGCAGGCAAGACTTTCAGCGAATTTAGCTTGCTTACAAATTTTACTTCTAAAGATTGTACT
>CAZYZI010000011.1:0-24974 GCA_964651915.1 uncultured archaeon
CCGAGTCCTCAGGTCGACAACCTGAGATGATAGGCCAGGCTACACCACGCGAGCGAGATGCCTGACCAGAGCCATTTCTATATAGGCTTTATCAAGAAAAATTACATACCCATATTCAGTCTAAAAGTAGGGTTTCCAGCTTCAGCATTGCCGAAAAAATCTTCACCTTCACCTTCTTCCATCATAGCACCCATTAGTACTCCAACCGTTTCTTGCAAAAATTTAAGTTCGACTTGAAGCTCCGTGATTGTTTCTTGGAGTTTCTTAATTTCATCCGCTTCTGAAGTCACTTGGTTAGACATGGAATGACCCCTTATAACACTATGTTTTCTAATTTTCTAATTTTGATTTTAGTAGTGGCACAACCTCAAATAAATCACCAACAATTCCATAGTCTGCTACTTTGAAAATTGGTGCTTCAGCATCTTTGTTGATCGCCACAATAAATTTAGATCCACTCATACCACCTAAATGCTGTATTGCTCCAGAGATTCCTATTGCTACATACAAGTCAGGTGTTACAGTCTTTCCCGTCTGTCCAACTTGTTGTGAGTGAGGAACCCAACCAGCATCCACAATAGCTCTACTTGCACCAGCAGCAGCACTCATAGCACTTGCTAAAGGTCTGATATGTTCATCGTAATTTTCAGGACTTTCTAAACCTCTTCCACCACTTACTACGATACTTGCTTCAGTGAGTTCAACAGTTCCAGCTCCTATTTTTTCAATAGAAGTTGTAGTTAGGCCAGATTCAGGAATGTCACCATTGAAATTTTCTACAGTTCCTGACCAAGATTCACCTGCAGGATATGCATTATTTCTAATGCTGACCACGACAGGGTCACTCGGATTTGATTTAGCTAAAACTTTTCCAGCAAAATTAGGCCTTACAAATCCCTCATTTCCGGCTTCCAAACAGTCTCCAAGATATCCCCAATCTAAATCAGCGGCTAGTCTGGGTCCTAAATCCTTTCCCATTGTTGTAGCCCCCATCAATACTTTAGTTGCACCAGTTTGTTGAACAACTTGAGAAACTATTGAAGTGAATTTCACCGGATCGTAATTTTCGAGTGAATTATCATCTGCAATAATAATTTTTGATGTTGCTAATTTCATTGCAGGTTCAGAGATATTTTTACCCATGATAATACCTATAACATCTCCCATCCCAGAAGCTACAGCAGCTACTTGTTGTGAAACATCTTTTACATTATTTTCATCAACTTCTCCGACAACAATTACTGAACTCATAAGACTTTAGCCTCCGTTTTCAATTTTTCAATTAATTTGGTGGCTTTTTCCTCAGCACTATCTCCATCAATAATCATGCCTCCAGCTCTTGCCGGAGGTAAACTACATTCATTTGTTTGAACATCATTACTTTCATCTACAGAAATTTCCCTGTTTTCGAATGGTTTTCTTTTTGACATCATGATATCTTTTAATGCAGGGAAACGAACTTTCGTCATATCTTTTTGACAAGTTATCAAAACAGGACCGGAACATTCTATAACTTGCAATCCACCTTCAATCTGTCTTTTAGCAGTAAATTTGTCTCCATTTAGTTCTAAGTTTGTAACTCCCGAAATATGTGGTATTCCTAGCATATGTGCAACCATAGGTCCAGTAGCGCCTTGATAGTAGTCTATACCTTGAACGCCACCAATTACCAGATCAGCGTTCATCTCTTTGATTGTATTTGATAGAGCCTTAGCATTAGATGAAGGTTTATCTCCTCTATAATCATCTTGTCTCAAAACTATTGCTTCATCAGCGCCAATAGCCATCATCTTTCTCAAATCAGTATCTATGCTTGTATCATTAGAGAATAAACTGACAAGAGTTACTTTGCCTCCTCCAGCTTCTTTGAATTGAACTGCTTGTTCTACAGCAAATTCATCATACGGATTAACCATGTATTTGAATCCGCTTTCGTTTACTTTACCGTCAACGATTTCTAATCGCGATTCCGTATCTGGAACCATTTTGACTAAGACAACTATGTTCATATTCCTATGTCTTTGTTCTACTCTTTAAAACTTATGCTATGCTTCTTCTGTACTTAGATTTTCTAACATTATTTCTGAAAGATCTTTAACCGGTTTTCCATCACCTATCTCTTTCAATCCATCACTCATCATAGTCATACAGAAAGGACAACCTACAGCTACGCAATCAGCATCTGTCTTTGCAGCTTCTTTTGCTCTAATTTCATTGACTCTTTTATCTGCATCTTCTTCCATCCAAACCCGAGCACCCCCGCCACCGCAACAGAATGAGTTCTCACCATGTCGTTCCATTTCGATTAAATCACCACCTAGTGCTTCTCTTGGAGCTTCAGTCTCACCTCCAATTCTACCTAAGTAACAGGGATCGTGGAAAGTTACTTTGTCTTCGAAATCATTTATTTTTAGTTTCCCTTCTTGCCTCAGTTCGTTAAGAATCTGTGAATGGTGATAAACTTTGTATTTGCCACCGTATTTTTCGTATTCCTTACCTATTGTGTGAAAA
Organism: uncultured archaeon; assembly: GCA_964651915.1. GTDB lineage: Archaea > Thermoplasmatota > Poseidoniia > MGIII > CG-Epi1 > CG-Epi1. The sequence goes on from CAZYZI010000011.1 coordinate 2,512, forward strand.
CAGTGTGGACAGGCAGTTATCACTTTCAGAGTCATTTGCTTACCCACAGAGTTCAGAGTCTCTACATTCGTTTCAGCCATCATCTGGAATAGAAATTCGTTACCTGCTCTACGAGCTGGATCGCCATTACACATCTCCATTTCGCCAAGTATCGAGAAATCAACTCCAGCTTCTTTCAAAAGCTTAGCAGTAGCCCTTGATACTTTTTTATTCCTATCGTCGAAAGAACCGGCACAACCTACATAGAATAAATATTCTGCAGGTTGACCTATTTTTAGGTCTAATCCTTCAGCCCAATCAGCTCTAGTGTGCGCCCCCATTCCCCATGGGTTTGAATTCCTTTCTAAGTTATTGAAAAGGTTTTGTAATTCTTCAGGAAAATCCGAAGCTTCCATTACTAAATGTCTTCTAGTGTCTGTTAATTTTGGTACATGTTCAATGTGTACTGGACAAGCATTAACACAAGCGTAACACGTTGTACATGCCCAAATTGCATCGGGGGTAAATCTTTCCACCATAGTTTCAGGTGGTTCTTCACCTGCAAGTAGTAGAGATCCATGTTCTTTACCATAATTTTTAACGTCCATTATTATTTGCATTGGATTTAGAGTTTTACCACTATTATAGGCAGGACACACATCCTGGCATCGAGCACATGCCGTACATGCCCATCCATCCGATAATTGTCTCCAAGTAAAATCTTCAAATTTATTAACGCCTAAAGTTAAGTTATCGAAATCTAAATCGTCAGTCTTTACTGCAATTTCATTTTCATCTACTTGCATTGGATTCATAGTCCCCATGGCCTCATGATCCTGAAACATTACATTTGGGATAGTACCAATTAGGTGTGAATGTTTGGTTTGAGGTATTTCTATTAAGAATCCACCAATCAAAATCATGTGTATCCAGTAGCTAGCGTCTACGAGAGTAGCTAGAGTAGAAGAATCTATATTTTCCATTTGATCAGCAAAAATTACACCTACAGGTTCCCAGTTGTTGCGATGTGAATTCTCTCCCAACATGTATCCAGCTTCGACAATAAATGCAGTCAAAACAATACCTAATATTGCAAATAAGATAAGCACGCCTTCCATACTTGTGCCTTTTAATTTTTTAGGTCTTATAATTAATCTACGATATAATGAAACTAGAATACCAATTCCAGCCATAGCATATCCAATGTCAACGACTAAATTCCAAATGTTTGCTAGATATATTTTGTCTAAAATTTCAGCAAGTAAACCACCAGTCCCCAAGTCAATGACGTCACTTACAAGCATTAAAAATCCCCAAAATATTAGCGCATGTGCATACCCTGCAAGTTTATCTTCTACAACTTTTCTTTGTCCTAACCAATCGGTTAGAAAACCTTTAATCCGTTTTTCCCAAGAATCAAATCGGTCATCATTTTTTCCTAAACGAATTAATTTGACAATAAATCCAACTTGATATATGTGTAATCCTATAGCAATAAATGACCATAAACCTAGAATGACATACCAAGGGATTCCATAATAATCGTGAAAAGGGTCCATTAGCTTACCACCATTGATTTCAGCTTGTCCATGCTATTTAAACATCTCCCAAATCTACTTTTATTGTAAAGATATCACCATCTTTGGCATTAAGTTTATCTCTGAGGAATATAGGCGAAATAACTTCTACCACTCTTCTATAATGTGTTCTTTTGGGAGATATTATTGCACAGTCATTTACAATTTTCTTCCCGTTCTTCAATGAACATTTGAAAACCCAAGCTTTACCAAAAGTCCGGCCTTCTTGCTCAAAACCTTCTATTAGAATCCCTTCAGCAGCCTTCATAGCTTCTATTTTTGGCACCTCATCATCGTTTAGGCGCAAATTGAATGTTCCTTCGTATGGTTTCCAGTTTAATTTTTTTTGAAATTGGTTCATGTAACCACTTTTTGAAATATAATATCCACCTTCACCTAATCCAGTTTCCAAAGCACCTTTCATTTCTATTTCTTTTTGCGTCCCAAAAATTAGGCTATATTCGGAGAATTCTTTTCTAAGTACTGAAATTCCTTTTTTTAGAACTGTGATTACTTGCCCTCCTTGTGCTAGTCTTCTTTCCAAATAACCTCTATCCACTAGTTCAATTAAATATCTTGATGCTGATTGTTGGCTAACTCCCAGATTTTGTGAAAGATTTGTTGATGAAATGTGGATGGGATGCCTTGTTCCTCCTTGCAATGCAATGAATTTCAAAGCAGAAAGTAAATTAGGTTTCAGTCTTCCTCCTCCTTTATCAAATCTTGAAGTTGTGATTTTTGGTCCTCAGTCATGTTTTCCATAGCTTTTTTGGATTGATCAACTAAATCACCCATTATTACACTATAAAGTAAGGGCACCAAGGTATTACTTTCTATTTTTGCGTCATAATCCTCTTTTGCTGAATCTCTTTGAATTCTCAGTTGTTCAGCATTCATTTCCCCTTCTCCTAATCCTTTACATGCTTTGTCGGTTACAAAATATTTTTCCCCATTGTAACCTAAAGGATAAGCTTGGCAATTCAGTGGCATGTCATGATGTATTTGGCAATTTTTGTTATCATGATCATACATAGGGCAACCAGTTTCATTTTCTTTTGTTTCTAAAACTAATTGTGGAAATCCTCCAGTCATGTTCATTCCTATATTTTGGGAAACGCTAGCTAGCATTCCTTTTTTTCGCCAGCGATTGATATCGTTAAAATAAATTGGTACGCCGTTTACTTTTGAACAATATTGACCACATCTCACACAATTGTAGACAAATTTTGGTACGTTATTTTTTTTTTCTTCAGCCATTAAGTTACCCGTTTTTGAGTAACAATTTAATTGGACTTAATAACGATGTTCCCGCGTACTACTTTCTATTTCATATAATCCAAAGAACGTCCTTTTTTTGTATCTTACGCGTAGGATATGAACTCTTTTAACTACCCCCTGCAATAACAGGAAGGTGTGAATGCTTATGAGAACAAGCAAGATAATAACGATAGCAGTGGCTTTTGCCCTAATGGTGTCAGCTTTGATGCCCATTTTAGGCGTAGGTCCAGTCGCTAACGCAGCGGCAGACGATCCAGTGGAAGTTAAGATAGGAATGCTTAACCCAATCACAGGTCCAATAGCAGTTTATGCTCCAGCTTTTACAGATGCAGCAAATTTAGCTATTAACCACCTGAATGATGGGCAAGATGCCTACCACTTCTCTTTGGTAGAAGGTGATTCAGGTTGTGACGGAACTACCGCGGCTTCAGCAGCCCAGACTCTGGTTGATTCAGATGTCGTAGGTATTGCAGGAGCGGCATGTTCAGGTGCAACTCTTGGAGCACAACCAGTAGCAAGTGAGGCAGGAGTACCAATGGTATCTTACGCTTCAACTTCACCAGCTGTAACATTAGCAGATGATGGAGACTTCTTGTTCCGTGTTGTACCAAGTGACGCACAGCAAGGTGTAGCAATGGCCTCTATGGCTGCAGCACACGGCTGGCAAAACCCTGGATTAATCTATATGACCAATGATTACGGAGCAGGTTTAGCTGCAGTAGTCGAAGGTGCATATGCAGCAGCAGGACAAGACATGTGTGTCAAGATTGGATACGATCAAGATACAACTGACTTTACTTCACAAGTTGAACAACTTGCCGCAGCAGAATGTGACAGTTTAATTACAGTTACTTATGCAAATGATGGCGCAGCACTGTTGGAAGAGATGGCAGCTCAAGGTATTGAAGGGCCAACATCCCCAGTATGTTCCGCAGACTGTCCTTTCCCAATAATGGGAGCAGATGGTATTGCAGATATGGGCTTCCTTGCAGCGTTCAGTGATCCTACAGCAGCTACTATGGTAATTGCTACCAAACCAGCTTCAGGAACTGACAGCGCAGAAAAAGATGCTTTTGAAGCAGCATGGGCAGAATATTACGTTGATGATGATGGTAACCCAGGAAATGCATCAGCAGCAATCTATACTCATGAAACATATGATGCAGTTACTATGATAGGTAATGCAGCTATGAATGCAGCATGTGCATCACAAACTTGTGGTGCCGATGTTCGTGATAATCTAAGAGCATTAGGAAACGGATACAGTGGTGCAAGTGGAACACATACATTTGATGCAGCTGGCGACGTAGCCGGTTCAGGTTATGATGTTTGTCAATTTGTTCCTGTATTAGTTGACGGAGCAATGTCATTACAATTAGCTTGTAATGGTCACTTCGGTTCTGCTTTGACTTTCCCAGGTGCAGCACATATCAAGATAGGTATGTTGAATCCAATAACTGGACCTATTGCGGTCTATTCACCAGGATTCAGTATTGCAGCAGGTGTAGCTCAAACATACATGAACACAATCCAGCCTCTAAACTTCCAATTTGAAGTTATACAAGCTGATTCAGGTTGTGACGGAACAACTGCAGCAACTGCAGCTCAGACTTTAGTTGACGCAGGCGTTGTAGGAATTGCCGGAGCAGCATGTTCAGGAGCAACTCTCGGAGCTATTGAAATAGCAAAAACAGCAGGAGTACCAATGGTATCCTACGCTTCCACATCACCAGCTATAACTGGCTATGATGATGGTGGTTATCTTTTCAGAGTTGTACCAAGTGACGCTCAGCAGGGTGTAGCTTTAGCACGAACAGTTGAAGCTTCAGAATCTTGGAACACAGCTGTTATCTCTATGACCAATGATTATGGTGCAGGTTTTGCATCAGCATTTACTGGTGCTTACGAGAATGACGTTTGTATGGAAGCTACATACGATGAAGACACTACAGATTTTTCATCCATAGTTGCTAATGTAATGGAAAATGGTTGTGACTCAGTCGCAATGATTACTTACGCAACAGACGGTGCAGCTATAGCTGAAGAATTAGCCACACAAGGTTTTGAGGGCATGGTCTTCGGTGGTGACGGTATTGCAGACGAAAGTTTTGCAGACGCATTCACTGATGTTTGGGCAATGGACGGTATGACTGTAACTAAGCCTGCAGCAGGATCAGATTCAGCACTAGGTGCAATGTTTGACATGTTCTACGGTGGTGCAGCAGCAGCAGCAGGTTACGAAGGCGGTATCTATACTAGAGAAGTTTTCGATGCAGTAGCAATAATCGGCCTTGCACAAGCAACAGCACTTAGAACACCAGTTGACGATGGCGTAGTTGATATGCTAGGAACTGCAGTAGCAGGTCCATCAGCACCTCAAGAGGGTGCAGCAGGAGTTCATGCTTTCGATGCTAACGGTGACGTTGCAGGAAACGGATTTGACGTATGTACTTTCTGGGTATGGGAAGACGAAAATGGTGATGATGCAATAGATTTGGATTGTCACAGTTCATGGGGCTTATTCGAAGGCCTTATCAATGAAGGAATACCATACAATGAAGGCGACGACTGTCCATTCTCTAGTGATGCAGGAATAGCATTGTGCGAAGAAGAAGATGCTAAAGATGATTCTGTTTGTGATGGTGATGAGGATAGTACTGAAGCAGACGGTGCAGCATGTGCTGAGATTATAATGACTTTCTGTGCAGAGAATGAAGACGAAGGCTGTACTTTCTTCCTTAGTGAGACAGAGAATTTCAATCCTGATGAAAATGATGATTGGACTTTCATGGACTTCTGTAATTGGGAAGGCTTCGCTGATGAAGCAGGACCTTGGGAGAAAGGAGTCTGTGCAGTATTAACAGCTGAACCAGAACCAGAAGTAGTTTCAGGATGTATGAATGAAACAGCCAATAACTACAATGCTGCAGCAACTGAAGACGACGGAAGTTGTACTTTTGACACAGTCGAAGATACTACCAAAGTCGAGGAAGCAGCAGATGAGGTACCAGGATTTGGCCTGATCTCAGCCGTAGCAGCAATCGGAGCAGTCTTACTTCTCCGCAGAAGACTCTAAGTCTAATCTGAGAAACAGAAAACTCATAAGCAATAGGGGTGGCCACAGTAATGTGGTCACCCTACTGTGAGGGATTACCAGTTATAGGGACTCCTTAGTTTACACCAGAACTAGAGGTAATCAGACTTGGACAAAGAGACTCCTTCAGAGATTTCATCAAGAGATGTTTCAAATTACATCCGTGAAAGTTTGGATTCGATTTCAATAGGTGTTAAGATTGCATTCCTTGTATTCATAGATGCATCTTTAGGTCTACGTTATCAAAGTGGTATATTTTCACTTCTATTCAATGGTGATTTCTTATGGATTATACAATTTTTTGAGTACGTATTCTCTAGTTTTTTCCTTCTTTATTCAGCTTTGAATTCACTGAATGGCAGGATTAGAAATTTTTTCCTTCTTTTAACTCCTATTTTTATCTTACTTATATTTGCATTTTGCCTTGAACAATTATTTATCGGTCAAGGAAAAACAGCCTCAACTAGTTTTAATTTAAGTTCTACACTTTTCAGTGGTTTGTATTGGGGGGCAGCGTATCTTTCGATAGCAGTTGGCCTTACTTTAATTTACAAAGTTCAAAATTTCGGTAATTTTGCGCAAGCTGAAATGATGCTTGTTGGTGCCTATGTTGGTTTCACGATGATGTGGAGTCCTTTCTTTTATACAATAGTAGAAGGGGAAAAAGTTCTAAACATTGATGTGAAGAAAGATGAAGTATTAACTTGGGATTTGTTATTTTGGGCTTGTATATCTGGTTTCATAATTGCTGGCCTTCTTGGAGTTTTGATTGATAGATTAGTTTATCAGCAATTCCGTAAGAGAAATGCATTACCTCAAGCAATGATGATAGCCTCTCTAGGAATGGCTATGATTATGCGCGGTATTTTGTATTTAAGATATGGTGCTGAACAATTTCTTTTTGTTCCAGATATTGATTGGCGTTTATCCACTTCTCGAACTGAGTTTAGTAATGATGCAGAAACTCAGCCATTATTTGGATATTGGCCAGATTGGATGAATCAGACTTTTAGATTTCGTTTTGGTGAGAGAACGGCGGTAGATGAAAAAAACGATATGGATCAGACCGCTTGTACAGAAGAAAGTAAATTAGATGGTTTTTCTTCAACTTGGGGAGATTCTGAGGACTATGTTGATGCAAATGGAAATGGGCAACATGACCGGGCTGAATATATTTTCATAGACAATGGAAAAGAAATTCCTGATCAGGGACAATATGTAGATGCAAATGGTAATGGACAATATGATGGAGCTGAAAGCTTTACAGATAGTAATGGAAATGGTGAGTGGGATGACGGAACTTGTTACGTAACTGAATATTTATCTTTCTTTGAATCTGCAGATTCATCATATTATTTGCAGTATACAAAATCGGCTTTGATTATTGGGGTATTTGTAGCGGTTCTTTTGTTAATCTTAATGCTAAATTGGACCCGACTTGGTAGGCAAATGCGAGCGGTAGCAGATAATCCAGATTTAGCTGCATCTTCAGGTATAAATGTTGAGAGAATCCATGCCATTACTGCATTTTTAGCAGCAGGTATGTCTGGTTTTGGGGGAGTTTTGTTTGGAATGTATGTCCGAGTAAATCCTGAAGTTGGTTTAAGCATATTATTGCCCGCCTTTTCAGTTATTGTTCTTGGTACTCTTGGTTCTGTAAGAGGAGCCATGATTGCAGCCGTCATCGTGGGTTTAGTCCGCTCAATTTCAGAGCCAATATTGATTGGTTCAGGTGGTGTATTAGATCGCCCATCTTATGCAGCCTTTGGTGAGGCAATGCCTTACATGTTTTTGATTGCAGTTTTGATGGTGATGCCTAAAGGATTAGGTCATTCACTTAATGAATGGCAAGTAGAACGAGCTAAAAACAAAAAAGAGTGGAGTGAATACATTCCTGAAAATAAATTGCCAGCATATTTTACAGGTTTTCTTAATATTTTTTATTTCCCTATACCTAGTTTTGTTTCAGAAAGAATACAAAAAATAGATACAATTAAAGGGACATTAGCAATTCTGGGAATAATACAGATACTTGTTGTTAGTATTTTAGATATTTACACTTCAGGTCAAGGAACGGCATATTATCTCATTGATTTCATATATCTTTTACTGCAAATTGTTGGTATTTTGATGCTTTATTTTTCTTTAGCTCATTATCAAACAGATATGAAGTTGTATATTATTGACGTATATTTCCAGATTAACGAATCATCAGCCGATACGAAAAGGAATCTTCTTGGTTCAGGATTTTTGCTTCTAATTTTATTGTATTCTGTAGATTATTTAGTAGCAGGAGCTGGAACATTCTATTTGGCATTAGATTATATTTTTCTTATTGGTCAAATATTTGGCTTTTTGATGATTTTGTTTTCTACATTCTTTTTATTTGATGAAATTAAATCATTTGTGATGTCTTTAGAACCTAAAAAATGGTTCGGAGAGTTAACTTACAGAGTAAATCTCCTTTTCATAGGTATAGCCTATTTATTGCTGAAATATGAGACAACAATAGAACCAAGTTCGGTAAGAGATACAGAATCTACATTTTATGTTACTGAGATAGCATATGTCTTTATTGTTTTATCGTTAAATGATTTGATACGGTTGTTTTTCAAGGCTATGAATCCAGTTCAACAGAGGGTTGAAGATTCTTTTAGAATAGTTAGTCAACATATTAAAATTCAAGCTCTTGTATTCGGTTTGTTGCTGATTATGTTTGATAGTTGGTTCTTGGGAATATTGTTGATTCTTTATTCTTTTAATGAAGTTGTTAAACGAGTATCGGAACAGTATTCACAATTAGTCTCATCTATTAGTGAAAAAGCACCTCAGGCGTCTGGATTATGGCCTAAGTATGGACGAACTAGTGAAAGTGGGTCGTGGTTTACTTTCCTTTGTTTTCTTGTTGTTTTAATTTACATAGTTGATTGGTTACCTAGTGTTACAGCTTTTACTAAGACTATGCAAATATCAAGAATTATTGTTTTAGTATGCATTTTCTCAATTTTGGCATTTTCTTTGAACTTACACACAGGTTTTACAGGAATGACAAATTTTGGAGTTATTTTCTTTGCAGGCCTTGGAGCCATTACTACAGCACTTTTGACAGTTCCTTTAGATAGATCTGGAGGACACGGTTGGGCTCCTATCTCAGGGATATTTAGTGATGATTTTGGTTCAGCTATTCTAGTAGCAGTTTTTGTTTCTGGACTTGCAGGTTGGTTACTTGCTTATCCTACAGCGCGCCTCCGAATGGATTATTTTGCAATAGTGACTATTTCGATTGGCGAAATAGTTAGAATTTCAATGAGGGCTGAGCCACTTCTCAGAGCAGGTACCGGAACAACAGCGATCGGAATCCAAATGTACAATTTACCATTAGAACATTGGTGGGTATCTTCTATGGATGACCATGTAGGTAAATGGTTTGGATTAGAAGAAGCAGCACCATACACAGTGTTATTGGCCGCGATTGCATTAATTTCATTTATTTTAATATGGATTATGATAGAAATGATGCAATCATCACCATGGGGACGCATATTGCGTGCTATTAGAGAAGATGAAGAGGTAACGATGCATCATGGTCACAATGTTTTCCAAAGTAAAGCAATGAGTTTAGCACTTGGAGGAGCTATAGCTGGTTTTGGTGGAGGTTTATGGGCCTGGTTAAATGCTAGTGTTTTGGATGATTTCATAAATCCTGTAAAATCTACATTTTTGATTTGGGCAGCATTTATTGTTGGTGGAAGAGCAAACAATAGAGGAATGGTAATTGGCGCATTTATGATTGCTTTAACAGAACCACTCTTCAATTTATTGTCAGCTGCAAGAGGCGACACAGAAAGTAATTTTCATGATTATATTGTAGATATTGATGGGGCTTTCGAATGGTTTGTTGTAGATGTGTTTGGATTTATGTATAGTGATCTTTCAATAACCGAAGTATTTGGTACTGGTTCTATTGTTGTAAATTTAGTTTATCTAAAACTCATATTGATTGGTTTTGTTATATTGATAAGTCTTATGATTTCAGATAGAGGTTTATTGCCCGAAGTTCCAAAAAGACCAGAAAATCCAGATTTATCTGAGAAAAGTCTTCCAAAGTATGTTTGGCCACTTGTAATTGTGTTTGTGGTTATTATTGAGATAGTTATTCTGGGGGTTCTCTGATGAGTTCAGTACTTAAAGTTAGTAATATGACTAAAGATTTTGGAGGATTACGTGCTGTTGACAATGTTTCTTTTGAAGTAGGCAAAGGGGAATTCGTGGGTTTAATTGGACCTAATGGTTGTGGTAAAACCACTACTTTCAATTGTATTTCAGGACTTCTTGATGCAACTGAAGGAGATGTTGAGATATTTGGAGAAGATGCAACATTATTGAGACCAGATGAGATACAAAAATTAGGCCTTACACGAACTTTCCAACACACAATGCTTTGGAGAGAAATGACGTCAGTTGAAAATTTATTAATTCCACCTAGGAATCAATATGGTACAAATCCATTTACTGCATTTCTTTCTCATTTCTTTGACAATGGTGAAGAGGAAAGAGTTAGAAAAGCATACAAGACTTTAGAAGAGTTAGAAATAACTCACATGGCTCATAATTTGACTAGTGAATTATCAGGAGGTCAAAGTAAATTGGTAGATATTGGTAGAGCTTTGATGGGAGAACCTGAGCTTTTGCTATTGGATGAACCAGTGGCTGGTGTTGCAGGCCCACTAGCTGAAAAGATTTTTAACAATCTAAGAAATATTGTTTCTGAAACTAAAATATCTATATTGGTTATAGAACATAATATGGATTTCATTCTTCGAAGAGGAGTTGATAGAATAATTGTGATGGATCAAGGAAAAGTTTTGATGCAAGGCACTCCCGATGAAGTTAAAGATAGTAAAGAAGTGATAGAAGCTTATCTTGGAGGTGCAGGTTGAGCCGTATTTTAGATGTAAAAAACCTTGTAGGTGGTTATGGTAAAGTTCAGATTATGAACGATGTTGATTTGTATGTTGATGAAGGTGAATTTGTTACAGTAATTGGACCGAATGGATGTGGAAAATCGACATTCATAAAAATAATATTTGGAATCGCTACATATTATAGTGGAAGTGTTAAGCACAAAGGTGAAGAAGTTTCAGGATGGCGAACAGATTCATTAGTTAACAGAGGAATTTCTTATGTTCCTCAAGTAGATAATGTATTTCCTAGTCTTTCAGTTATGGAAAATTTGGAAATGGGAGGCATTAGTCTTCCAGCCCCAGTCCTCAATGAGAGAATAGGAAACATATTGGAGATGTTTGAGGATCTAAAACCACGTATGAGTGATGTTGCAGCTTCTCTTTCTGGAGGTCAAAGACAAATGCTAGCTATCAGTAGAGCTCTCATAAGTAATCCGGATTTTCTTTTGTTAGATGAACCTACTGCTGCATTGAGTCCACTTTATCAGCAACAAATAATTGAGAGAATTGATGCTTTACGTAGCAAGGGAATTACAGTATTGATAGTAGAACAGAATGCAAGACTTTCTCTTGCACGTTCAGATCGCGGTTACATCTTTTCTAATGGAAAAGTAGTTCATACAAATGATGCTAGTCAAATTTTAACGGATCCACAAATTAATGAGTATTTCTTAGGGACTAAAAAAGACGAGTAATTATGCTGGATTTCAGTAATCGTAAGCTTGCAATCACGAATTTAATGATGCTCACGGTTTCCGTTCTTTGGGGTGTGGCATGGCCCGTAGGTAGGCTTCTTGCTACAGATTTGTTAGAACTTCCTTTCACGGTTATGTTCTTGAGATATTCTTTTGCAGTTCCTATTCTTTTTACTTGGATGTGGGCTAAGGAAGGAAATGTGGTTCCTAAAGTTGAAGATAGGAAGGCTTTGATAATTATGGCATTTACATCAGTTTTTCTTTACCAAATAGGCTATATGTATGGAATGCAGAAGACTGCAGCCTCTGATGCTTCGTTAGTTATCGGCTTCAATCCTATTTTTGTAGCTATTCTATCTGTATTTGCGCTGTCACATAAGTTAACTAGAGAAAGTATTTCAGGTATTATTCTTAGTTTTGCAGGTATATTACTAATATTTCTCGCCTCACCAAATGTTGATATTCCGTTAGAAGAAAGATTAGTTGGTAATAGCTTGATTATGTTTGGAGCTTTTGTGTATGCTATTTACGTCGTAATAGTAAGACAGTATGTCCTCAATTCAGGAGAACTCAGTTCACTTTCCCTAATTACTTGGGTTTCTTTTGTTGGTTGGTTTTTTTTCATTCCTTTTGTTCTGGCCGAGGAGCCATGGAATCGTTCATGGAGCAATGATGAATGGCTCTTAATTGGATATTTGGGAATTCTTTCTACAGCACTCTCATATGTTTTCTTTGCAATTGGTATTGAGGTAATAGGGGCCAATAGGGCTTCAAGTTTTGTTAATGTAGTTCCTGTTTTTGGAATTTTATCTAGTTGGTTGTGGATCAATGAGGAATTAGGATGGATACAATTGGTTAGTTTTGGTTTGATTTTTTTTGGTGTTAGAATGGTTAATACGCAAACTCCTGAAGGAACATTCGAAAAGTAAGTGCATTTTTAGCCAAGGCTAAACTTTATATTAGCGTAAACTAAATTAGTATTATGGATTCTGTTGCGGTAGAAAATTATCTCAAATCTATTTGGGAGCTTGGTCCTGATGATGTAGCTACCCAGGATTTAGCTCAACTTCTGAATGTAGCTCCCGCATCCGCAACAAAAATGGTGCAGAGACTTACTGAGCGTGGCTTAGTCAAACATGTCCCCTACAAAGGCGCTTCATTAACATCAAAAGGTAGGCGAAGAGCACTTTCTGTTGTACGCAGACATCGACTTTTAGAAACTTTTCTAGCCCAAACACTTGACTTAGGTCGTGAACAAATTCATGATGAAGCTGAAAGGCTTGAGCATGCATTATCTACTGAATTAGAAACAGCAATTGCAGACTATCTTGGTAATCCTGAGCGAGATCCTCATGGCCATCCTATTCCAGGACCTAATGGTGAATTACCAATTGAAGAAGATATCTTACTTAGTGATTGTTCCTTAAATCAATCTTTGGTTGTTACACAGGTACCTGATAGAGATCCCGTTCTCCTAGCTTGGTTAGAGAAAAAAGGAATATTTCCAGGTATTAAATTAGAAATAAAGTCTAGAGATGATTTTGGAGGGGGAATCAATGTTAGTTTAGAAGATTCGTCTGTCCAGATTGCTATATCTGTAGCCAATGAAGTTTATGTTAGGGTGGAGGCAGATTAGTGTCTCCAATAACTTCGAAGAAGACAGCTTTGGATTTTAATGTAGATGGAATAGGTAATCTTTTTAGAGAACGATATCGCAGAATAATAGTATCTTTTCTATTATTGTTTGCGACGGTATTTCCAGGTGAATTAGGTAATGTCACCCGCTTCGCAGTTTTTGATGCCTATACTCAAGTTTCAGTTTTTGTTGCAGCAACATTGTTATTTTTCTTTGGATTAGAACATTTTTTCAAAATAGACGTAGGTAAAGTTATGGAGAAAGGTGGAGCTTGGCAAGTTCCTACAGCTAGTTGTTTGGGTGCTCTTCCTGGCTGCGGGGGTGCAGTTGTAGTCATAACAGCTTTTGCTAGGGGAAATATTACACTAGGTGCAATGGTTGCAGCATTAATTGGAACAATGGGTGATGCAGCTTTTCTTCTTCTGGCAAAAGAACCAACAACTTATTTTAAGATAATACTTATTTCTATGTTTGCTGCAATCATTTGTGGTTGGTTAGTGGATAGATTTCATCGGGGTGAGCTTTATAGTACTGAAGTTAAATTTCTAGGACATACGATTATTGGAAAGTTACGTAATAGGGATAAGTTCTATATGATTCTTGCACTTCCTGGACTTGTATTAGGATCAATGCAATTAATGCAGATAAATATACACGATTTAGGTAGCCTTGTTTTTGCATTAGGATTAGGAGGTGCGGCACTTTCAGTAGGCGTATGGTCTATTTCACCAGTTAACGCCATTACAGTGCATAATGATCATCCTTTTACAAGAGCTACAGAAGAAACTTCATTTGTCACAGCTTGGGTTATTGCAGCTTATTTAGCATATGAATATGCATATGCGTTTTTCGGGCTTGACTTAGCCGGTTTAGCAGACGCCGCTTGGATTTTTATTCCCTTATTAGCTATTTTAGTTGGTTTTGTACCAGGTTGTGGTCCTCAAATATTAGTTACAACTCTATATCTTAATGGAATAATTCCATTTGCAGCTTTAATTGGAAATGCAATTTCAAACGATGGTGATGCTTTGTTCCCTGCGATTGCCTTGACTCCCCGTATGGCTGTAGTTGCTACTTTGTATAGTGCCATTCCAGCATTGATTATTTCTTATATATTTTTATTCTGGGGTTGACGATATTCTTTACTAATGCTTTCCGTGTTTTTCAAAGTATTTTTGATGATATTCTTCAGCTTTCCAGAATTCTTTTGCTTCAGTAATTTCAGTGACAATTTTTCTGCCAGCTAATTTATTTTGATGATAGTCTAATGATTTTTTTGCAATTTCTTTTTGAGCTTCAGTGAAATAAAATATCGCTGAACGATATTGCGTTCCTACATCAGGCCCCTGTCTGTTCAGTGTGGTAGGGTCGTGTTTTTCCCAGAAAGTATTTAGAAGCGTATCATAGGACACTAAATCAGAGTCATAATCAATCAATACTACCTCAGCATGCTCAGTAGTATTACTGCATACTTGTTCATAGGTAGGGTTATCTGTTTTTCCTCCACTATATCCAGATACTACCTCATTAACGCCCTTAAGTTTTGAAAAATTGTACTCAACACCCCAAAAACATCCAGCTCCAAACATTGCCTTAGCCATTATTTCGACCTTGAATTAATCCAATTCTTGAATTTTTCCATTCCTTCTTCTAGATCTTTTTTGCTAATTCCTGAGAATGCAAGTCGAATGTAAAAATCATTTTCATTATCCAAAGGCCGGCCAAAATGATGTCTACCACAGAAACTTACACCAGTCTCTTTTAGAACAACTTTTCTAAATTCTTCAACATCTTCGAAGCCTGTTCTTTTCATTAATTCAGTTATTTTTGGGAATACGTAAAATCCAGCCTCAGGCATATGAGCTTCAACACCTTCTATACTATTCAAAATATCAACCAGAATATCTCTTCTACCTTGCAATTTGTCCAGTATATATTGAGTTTCACTTTTTGGTGCATTCAATCCAGCTACTCCTGCATGTTGAATAAAGTGAGTTGTACAAGATTCCATGTTAACATTTAACCGAGTAATTTGTTCAATAACATCTTTAGGCCCTATAGCGCCACCTAATCTCCATCCAGTCATTGCAAATTTCTTAGAAAAGGTATACATTGTTAATGTTCTTTCATACATTCCAGGAAGACTAGCTATTGATTTTGGATTTCCTTCATACAAAGTGTCAAAGTAGGCGTCATCTGAGATTAAAAACAGATCATTATCAATTACTAGTTTAGCTAAACGTTCTATTTCATCATCTGGGGAAGAGGCTCCTGTTGGATTATTGTAATTATTGTAAAATATGTGTTTTGCACCTTTTTCAATCCCTTCTTCTATTGGAGTGAAATCTAATCTAAGTCCATCATTAGTGTTAATGTAACCATAGGGACACGCAATTCCTCCATAAAACTCAATTTGTGATTCGTAGATAGGGTATCCTGGATTTGGATACAGAACAACATCTCCTTTTTCCATCATTGCAGCAATGTATTTTCCAATACTTGGTTTACCCCCTGGTTGTATTGATACATTGTCTATATCGTAACTAAGTCCACGAGCACTACCAACATCCTTTGCTAATGCTTCTCTAAGTTCAGGTATTCCTGGAGCCGGACAATAGCCCGTCTTTCCTGCCTTAATTGCAGCGTCAGCAGCATTAACCACAGAATTAGGGGTTGGAAGATTAATATCACCTAAATGGAAAGGATAAATTTTAGTTCCTGTAGATGCTAAACTTGCAGCTTCAGCAGAGACTGCAAAGGCAGTTTCACTACCAAGTAAATCCATTCTTTTAGCTGTACTCATAGAAAATTAACAAAAGGCCAGTAAATATTATTATTTTTTTGCGTAATCTTTATACTTAACCATTAATGCGCAGGATAATGGCAAGTGAATGGAGAAGACAATTGAACGGCTGGTTGCAAGAGCACATGCAGGCAGTTAGTTTAGTCGGCATCATAATTAGTACTTTCATGTTTTTGATAGGAATTCTAGGGCAATGGTATTCTGAGGAAACTTGGGCTCCTGATGCTATATTGGATTTTGTAGGAGCATGGGCTATTTGGATTCTAATTGCAGGAATCATAGTTTTAGGTTTCAGTTCCTATCGTTTTTGGTTAATAATGCATTATATGTCAAGATTTGATGAAATAATTTCTACAAATTCGAAGAAAGAATTCCAAAAGAATTGGACTGAGATTGAACAAATTGCAAGATATCAGCTTCCTAAAGAATATAGGAAGAAAGTATCAGAAACCCGCGAAAAATTCGGTCTAAGGTAATTGAGAAATTTTATATAGTGTCTTTTTTCTTTGAAATAAGGGGTTAACAACCTCAGGTTCATAACCGATGAAATCCAAAGATAAATCTGTAGATGAAAAGGAAGTATTGGAGAGCGACGAAGCTGTAGATTTAAGTCCAGATGAACAAGTTGAAGCTTTGAAATTAGAGATAGAGAAGCATAATGAACAATTAATGAGAGTCGCAGCGGATTTTGATAACTTTAGAAAAAGAGTTGACAGAGATCGTGAACAACAAAGTTTGAGAATTAAAGGAGCCATAGTTTCTAAATTTCTTGATATAATTGATACGATTGACAAAGCTAAAGAGTCAGAATATCCGGATTTAGAAAGTTCATTGGATGGAATTTCAGGAATACAAAAGTTAGTTTCTGCATTTATGGAATCAGTAAATATAGAAAAATTTGTTCCCGAAGGCGAACCATTTGATTTTAGATTTCATGAAGCATTAACAACTATAGAAAAAGAAGGTATTGAACCAGATATGGTTGTTGAGGTTATACAATCAGGGTACAAACTTGATGGTGAATTACTACGGGCCGCTAAGGTAGTAGTATCAAAAAATAGTGAAGAAAAAGAAGGCGAGTAGAATGGCAAAAGAAGTAATAATTGGAATTGATTTGGGTACAACCAATTCAGAAGCAGCACACTTGGAAGGGGGACGACCAGTAATTATCCCATCAGCCGAGGGTTCAACATTTGGTGGAAAAATGTTTCCATCTGTAGTGGCATTTACAAAAGATGGTGAACGTATTGTTGGGGATCCAGCTAAAAGGCAAGCAGTTTTGAATCCTGAAAATACGATTATGCATATCAAAAGAAAGATGGGAACTAAGCATAGAGTCACCATCAAGAAGAAAAAATATTCACCAGAAGAGATATCAGCTATGATTTTGCAGAAAATCAAGGCAGATTCTGAAGCTCATCTTGGCGTAGATATTGAAAAAGCAGTGATTACAGTTCCAGCATATTTTAATGATAATCAAAGACAGGCAACTATAGATGCAGGTAAAATTGCAGGCTTAAAAGTTGAGAGAATTATTAATGAGCCTACGGCCGCAGCTTTGGCTTATGGTCTTGATAAAGAAGGAGAATATACAGCTGCAGTTTTAGATTTGGGAGGCGGAACTTTTGATGTAACCATAATGGAAATGGATAATGGCGTTTTCGATGTGGTTTCAACATCCGGAGATAATAATCTTGGAGGAACTGATATGGACGAGGCCTTAATTGATTATTTTGCAGATATTTTCAAAGCAGATAATGGCATAGATCTTAGAGATGATCCTGCAGCTAAGCAACGTCTTAGAGATGCCGCAGAAAAAGCTAAAATCGAATTGAGTAATACATTGAAATCAACAATTAATTTACCATACATCTGGTCAGATTCGAGTGGTCCAAAACACTTGGAGCATGATTTATCTCGAGCAAAATTAGAAGATATTGTTGGTTCTGTTATTGCTAAGTGCGAAAAACCAATAAAACAGGCATTTAAGGACGCAAAAATGAAGCCTGGGGATGTCGATAAAGTAATCCTTGTTGGAGGGCCAACACGCATGCCTGTTGTTCAAAAAGCATTTGAGAAATTTGTAGGGCGTAAAGCAGAACGAGGCGTCGATCCAATGCAGTGTGTTGCAATGGGTGCAGCAATTCAAGCAGGAGTTTTAGCCGGAGATGTGAAAGATGTTGTTCTTTTAGATGTAACTCCATTAACATTAGGTATTGAAACTGAAGGTTCTGTATTGACGCCTTTAATAGATAGAAATACTACAATCCCTACTAATAAATCTAAAATATTTTCAACAGCAGCAGATAATCAACCCGCAGTTGAAATTCATGTTTTGCAGGGAGAAAGGACTATGGCTGCAGACAATGACACATTAGGTAGATTTCAATTATTAGGAATACCGCCAGCACCTCGAGGAATTCCACAAATTGAAGTATCATTTGATATTGACCGTAATGGCGTCATAAATGTTACAGCTAAGGATAAAGGAACAGATAATGAACAGAAAATAGAAATTACCTCTAAATCTAATTTGAGTGATGAGGAAATTGAAGAAAAGATTAAGGAAGCTGAAAAGCATGCAGATGAGGATAAAGGAGTCCGAGAGTTAATTGAAACTCGCAATCAAGCAGAATCTTTCATTTATGCTACAGACAAAGCTATCAAAGATTTAGGTGATAAGGTAGATGATGATACTAAATCTAAAGTTGAAGAGTCTAAAGAAAAATTAGAAGCTACAATGAAAGAAGATGATCTTGATTCAATGAAAAAAGCATTGGA
Source organism: uncultured archaeon (assembly GCA_964651915.1). Classification (GTDB taxonomy): domain Archaea; phylum Thermoplasmatota; class Poseidoniia; order MGIII; family CG-Epi1; genus CG-Epi1. The sequence goes on from CAZYZI010000011.1 coordinate 21,319, forward strand.
AGAATTTATGGAAGCTTCACAAGCCATAGGTCAAATGGCATATCAACAAGCAGCAGAAGAACAGGCACAGAATCAACCTGAAGGCACAGATTCGGAATCTTCTAACGATGATAATGTGGTAGACGTAGACTACGAAGAAGTCGAAGAAGAAAAGTAGACAAGTATAAAACGCCCTTTTTCTATGCTTGAATAATGGCTGATAAGGTATCCTTTACTGATTTTGGGACCAAAAAGAAAATCCGTAAGGTTAAGCGCAAACGCTCTAGTAAATCTAAGCCAGACCCTTCTGAATTGCTTGATGAGGTTTTAGAAGCTAAGAAATTAGCTGATGAAACTATTGCATCTTTACCAGCTTCTAATTTTTCTTTTCCTTTTATCGAATTTACAGTTTTGCAATCTAAACCTTTTGTGCACAATACTTGGAATGAAATAGTTATAAATTTAAGTAATACAGGTACTGGTATTGCTCAAAGCACAACTATTTCTTTTGATAGACTAGAAACAAGAGGTCAAACAATAATCGACACACTTGAAGCAGGAGAAGATATAACTCTTACAATTGAAGTTTTAGTGAACACACGAGATGAAGAAATAACTCGTATGGATGTATATTATCATTCGGTAGAAGGTGATACTTTTTCAGCAGTAAGGAGAGATTGGTTTCCTAATGATTATGAGGATAAGAACATTTTTGAGAATGAAATCCCACCCGGTGAAGAAGAAAATGCAGCAAAATATACACATAGAGAAGTATTCTCAGGAGAATTACACGTTGTTTGCAGCAAATGTGGTGCACGTGCACCTTCTAATTTCCGCATTTGTGGCAAATGTGGTTCTAGGCTTCAAAAGAGAGTTGATAGACGTAACGACTGGGGTAGTAATCTCAATGAGACTACTGCAACCAAGGATGATCGTGAAATTTTCCTTACAAAATTACGTAAACTTGGTGAACTAAAGGACAAAGGTCTTCTTAGTGATGAGGAATTCCAGGCAGCTAAGAATAGTATTCTAGAATAGTCTTAAACGGCTTCAGCATCAAGAATATCATCTTCATCCTCAAAATTACCATCTGAAACAGGTCCTTGCTTTACAGAATCAGCTACCTTGTTGTTTAGGAAGAAGATGAATATGACTAAGATAATTGCCCATTGAACAATCATAGTTATAATAGTGAATAATCCCAATCCCATCCCTTCAATTGGCGAATGGCTTTGATCTTGTAATTTTTCATATATGAAGAATCCAAATACAGCAGTAAATTCAAGTGGGAAAATGTATTTGATGATGAATTCCCACCATTCTCCAATTTGAACATCTGCATATTTTGTATTAATTAAATTCTTTCTGAAATCGCTAACTCCAAATCTCATTACAACAACTGCAACCATCAAGCCTGAAACGATTAATCCAGTTCCCCAAACGAAATCTTGATTATCTAAAAATTCTAGACTTATTGCAGAAGGTATACCAGCTAATGCTACTGCTATTGCAATATATCTTACAGCTTCTTTTCTTTCCCAGCCCATATCAACAAAATTAACGACACAACCTTGCAATGTAGAAACCATTGAGGTTAATGCTGCAAAGGACATGGATAGGAAAAATATACTACCTATGATGTACCCAGCTGTTCCCATTGAGGCAAACAGGGCAGTCAGATGAATGAACGTCAAACCAGATGATCCTGATTCTACAGCATTCAAACCATCTGCAGTTGAGTCTGATAGCGCAAAAACAGTGCTAAGAACTGCTACACCTGCAATTAGTGAAACTGAATTATTTCCTAATCCTGTCAAGAATGCATTTAGTCCAATATCTTCCTTCTTTCTCATAGCCACAGCGTAAGTTATTGCCATTCCAAATCCAGCAGATGTTGACCAGGCCGATTGAGTTAGCGCACGAATCCAAGTTTCTCCTTTGAAGAGATATTCGGTTTGAGGAATGAACATAAATTTCAATCCCATTATAGCTCCAGAAGGATTTAGAATAAATGGATAAATCATTGCAACTACAAGGAATGCTACTAAGCATGGAATCAAAATCTTGTTTGCTTTTTCAATGCCACTTATTCCATTGTAAACAATAAATGCCGAGAATCCAACTGCAATTAATTGGAAAAATATAACTTCTACTGGAGAAGATATGAAATTGTCCCACAAGGCTTGAGTTTGTGTAGTATCCTCAGCAGCACTCATTTCTCCTGAAATTGCAATCCAGAAGTATCTGATTGTCCATCCCATAACTACAGCATAGTAGAACCCTACAGCAGTTCCAACCCACATCATCCATATTCCAAGCCAAGTAAAATTACGGCCCGCCATATCTCTCATGGCTCCTACAGTTCCTAGTCTAGTTTTCTTACCAATAGCAAATTCAGCCATTAGCAAAGGAATAGACCAAGCGAATAGGAAGATTAACCATCCAATCATGAAAGCTCCCCCTCCATTTGCTGCTGCTTCACGAGGGAATCTCCAAATGTTTCCAGTTCCCACTGCAGCACCAACTGTGGTTAGGATCAATCCTAATCTAGATGAGAATTCTTCTGGAGGTTGTTCATCAGCCATTATTAGCTTCCTTTAGCAGTTTTCTTCGCCTTTGGTTTAGGTAAATTATCCTCTTCGTTTTTTCTTCTTTCAGATTCAGTTGCAATTCCTACAGTTTTGTATAATCCGCCCCATACTACACCATACATTATTCCCATCATTATTGCTACTGCAAAGAAATCAATAATAGGATTTCCAAATCCAATTATATCATCCACAAATATTTCAATAGGTTCTGCAGCACCATATCCGGTTAACACAAATCCCCCACCGTATTCGTTTGCAAGTCTTGAATCTTGAGCTACAGCATAGAATTGAATGTTGGTAGCCTCTTCAACTTCAGGAATGTATGCTATGAAAACGGAGTCTCTTCTTGGTATTGTGAATTCAGCACTGTAGTCGGTGTAATCTTTAGTGTCACAACCATCTATACATGACATTGGTATTTCTTTCCATACATCTTTAGCCATTTCATCAGTTCTATAATTCAACATTAGAGAATCTTTCAACATAAATTGTGAATCCTCAACCTTAACCCTTACAGGTAGATCGTCTTTGGCAAAGTATTCACCAAAATCAACCTCGGTATCAGATTGGAATCCAACAGTTTCTCCTTTTGATGACAATATGCTCAGTTCAGGCATCATCGTTTCCTCAGGGGAACTAATACCGTCACCGTCAATGTCTCCAAAATCTGGGAACATTTGTCCAATTCTTGCATTAGGTGATTCATCCAAGAAGTGCACATTGGTCAAAAGGTGCATTCTTACAGTGGGACGAATAAGTCGTGTATCTGCATGAAAACCACCTTCAAGTTCGCCCTGGTTTCCACAGCTATTCAACTCAACAGTGTATGAAAATGAACCCTGCATTCCATATTGGTAATCATTGATATCACCAGATACTTTGTAACCTCCTTGATCCTTCCAGTTACCATATCCAGTCAAATTCATAAGGGGTTTTACTTGATTCTCCATATAGAGCTCATGTGGGGGGTCTTGATCCTTGAATCCCCATGGCCAAATGTAAAGATTAGAACACGAGTGGTATGATACTGAATTCATGATATTGTGTTTCATATCATGAGCTTCAGTTCTATAATTTCGAATGTAA
>CAZYZI010000012.1:0-24505 GCA_964651915.1 uncultured archaeon
TATGGCTAACTTATGGAATATTGAAAAATTCGGTTGCTATAATACTTGCAAATATTTTTGCTTTAAGTATGATATTAATGATTACAATAGGTGCTTATCGTATTCAATCAGTAAATTAGTGTTCTATCAGCTTTGAAGGCTAAGTCAACAAGCACATTAGGGGGTGATGGTTTGAATCCTAATTCAACAAGTTCTTCGCCCTCTAATCCTCTAGCCTTTGCAGAAAGTCCTGATGCATAAAGACCAGCATTTCCTTTTTTCAAAGCTTCGAGATGATCAGCAACCAGTCCAATACCTACACCTTGCATTTGTTCAGCGCTGCTTGGTCTTAGCATTGAAACTCCATCTCCAGCTACAAAAACATCTACATCATAACCATCTTCAAGAGCAGAACGTGCCACTAATAATCCAAGAGAAGCTCTAGTAGGATTCTCAACTCCAGTTATTACATGAACTAATAATCTTTTCGACATTTAATGCCTAAGATTACCTGATATTTATTGTTTAGTCTTACACGTTATATTTAGTAACGACGTCATTCATTGTTACCAATGCGAGTTCTGTTTTATCAAACCAGAAAATAAAACAAGACGGACAGGCATCTATTGTAACAGATTTGTCGAGTTTTCCATGTTTTAAATCTGTAGCTAAATCAGTAGCAATCACTACTGCACTAATGAATCCGCCTATTATTGGAATTCCAGTGATAAGATTACTAGGAGAAGTCACAGATTTCCAAGTGGATTCATGCTGCTTTGCCATATCATCCTGCTTTGCCATATATCTGCCTCTTTTGTAAAATAGTTCAATTTCAACCATAATTTTTCTACATTTGGGGCAATCCAGCGAACCAGTTTTACCAGTACTCAAAGTTTCTCTTAATTTATTTCTTCTTAATTTATTAAAGCGTTTTATTCCTCTATTTTCAAAAGTTTGGAGTTCATCTAGAGTTAGCATAATGCCGCTACATTTTTTACAGTTGTTGGTTTTTCCTTGCAAAGTTAGTCCGTATCTTAAGTTTCCACATCCTCTTGGGCAGTGAAGTTCAAGCGTAGGCTCTTCTCCAATTTTTGTAACTTTTACCATTATTCAGAAGGAGGTATTTTGTATTCACCACTTCTTTTTTCATCTTCACTTTCAGGGATTGCCATGTCACTTTTTTCAGGAATTTCTTCATTTTTATTTTCTCGATGTATATAATCTTCCTGTTGGTCCCATCCACTGGCTGATTCTGGTGTATTTCCATTATCAGGCGGGGTGTAAGTGCTTTGTTGTTGATTGTATGGATTCTTGTTATTATCTTCCATAGTAGCAGCCATTATTATTCCTATAATTAGGATAATAGAACCGCAACAACATGCGCCAAAAGATCCTAATCCTTGCAAAATAGCTGAAAAGAATGCTCCAAATAATGCATTAATATCATAAACCATGATTTTTTCTCCATTAGTGTCCCATGTGTATGTACCTGCTCTACAGCCCTCTCCTTCATGTCCTACTTCCCATCCAAACTCATTGTAAATTACATCATTGCATAGGCGTCCTATGACAATATACTTGTCTACAGTAGTATCTTGTATATAGTTACATTGAGGATAGAACATTTCAGTATCATCATTTTTCAGTGAAAAACTTTTGACTAAATTGCAATCATCGTTCGTTAAATTCCAAGTCTCGTTCCCGTGTGCATCATTATATCCTCCGGTAGATCCTCCAACAAATTTCACATTTACAAGATGGACTATGTATTGTGATCCATTATTTGGTGCTACATTATCTATTTCTATCTTCCCATCAGCACCTTCATAAATTATTCCTTCTTCGATATCATCTTCAAAATCATCTCCCGTTGTAGCAAAAAGTATAATTCCTATAATTAATACTAAAACTCCCAGGCCGATAACTACCTTTGATGCTGTGTGCATAATATTCTTACTATAGTCTATTATTTAAGTTATTTTCAAAAATACTTTTTGAAGATACTCGACAAGTATTCTTTGTTAGAAAATAAGGTACCCCATAAAATCAGAGTTCCAACAGCTAGGAAAGTACCTCCAATTTGTTTTTTTTGAACACATTCATCTCTATCTGCAATAGATCCTAAATCCATATATTGTATGCAACTTTCAATTTTATAAGTTTTATTATTTAACTTTTCGTAATAATCTTCTGTGGCACTATCCCAAAATACAGTTCCAAATATTACGAAACTTAAACCTAGAGTAATTCCAATAACGAGTTTCCAGTATTCTTCGATGAACACAGTAATTAGAAAAGAAGGCCCTTAATTATTTTTTCTCCTACAGATACAGCACTTCGGAGTATTGTGTAGACAATCATTGTTTTTCCTTTTTTTGTTAGAACAGATACGCCAAAATAGGTAGCACAACAAGTTCCCATGGAAGGAAGACAACCGCAAATTTCAGGTATCCGAACATAGTACAAACTATAAAACATAATATATAAAGTTAACGGTAAAAAAATTATATTATACTTTTACTTTATAGAGGATATATTATCAAATGTTCTACTAAGAGTAATAATTGAGAAAAGGTGGGACACAAAATATTCGTAAATAATGCATAGACATATTCATAATATACAAGAGTCTGGTGAGGATTAATGGGTAAAGGACATTGCTTAGTTGTTGGTGCTGGCGTTAGTGGTCTTTCATGTGCCATCAGACTCATGGAGGATGGATGGAAAGTAACAATATGGTCTTCTGAATTTTCACCAAATACAACTTCAGATATTGCTGCGGCTTTGTGGTATCCATTTCTTTCAGCCCCTATTGAAAAGACTCATTCTTGGGGCTCAAATACTTATAATGTTCTCAAACAGTTATCTGAGGATTCTAGCACAGGAATTATTATGACTCAAACATTCGAATATTTCCGAGAGTTACAGGATGACCCTTCTTGGAAAAATTCGGTAGATAATTTTGAAAGGTTAACTGAAAACTTACCATCAGATTACGTTGAATGTTTTTCCTTTGTTACTTCTATTATTGAAATGCCGATATATCTGAATTGGCTAACAGATAGGTATAGAGATTTGGGGGGTTTGCTAGAACAGAAGACTGTATCCGATTTTTCTGACCTTCCTCTTGGCTTTGATATAGTTGTTAATTGTACTGGTTTGGAAGCAGGTTCATTACTGGGTGATGAGGAAGTTTATCCAATTAGAGGGCAAATACTCAGAGTTAAGACAGATATTAGTGAGATGCATTTAGATCAACAGATTTCAACACTTGCGTACATAGTACCAAGAAGCAATGATATGATTTTAGGTGGCGTAGCTCAAGAAAATGATTGGAGTCTAAATCCAACTAAAGAAGACAGAGATTTCATATTAGAAAAATGTGGCTCTATTATTCCTGATTTAAATGATGTAGATATAATTGAGGAATTAGTTGGTTTGCGGCCTGGAAGGTCATCAGTTAGATTAGAAAAAGAAATAATTTCCGGTATTCCATTGATTCATAATTACGGTCATGGAGGTTCAGGAGTAACTCTTTCTTGGGGTTGCGCAGATGACGTTGTGAGGTTGTCAAATGGCTGAGAAAAGGGGCACTCATGATTATGTAGAAGATGTTCGGAATTTAGAAATTCTGATATATATCAACGGTAAGTTTTATCCTAGACAAGATGCTTCTATTTCTGTATTTGATAGTGGTTATTTGCTTGGTGATGGTGTATGGGAGGGAATACGATTTCACAAGGGTAAATTTCTTTTTTTAGAGCAGCATTTAGAGAGGCTTTTTTGGGGTGCTTCTAAAATTGATATGGATGTAGGCAAAACTATTGATGAAATAACTGATATTCTTTATGAGACTGTGAAATTTAATAATATGAAATCAGGCGTACATGTGCGTCTTATAGTTTCTAGAGGTATAAAATCCACCCCATACCAGGATCCTAGTTTCACAGTTTCAGAACCTACAATAGTTGTAATTCCAGAGTACAAACAAGCTTCACCTAAAACACAGAAAAACGGAATAAAATTAGTATCAGTAGATATTATTCGTGGTTCTTCGGAAGTGCAAGATCATAGGATTAATAGTTTGAGTAAGTTTAACTGTATCCAGGCATGTATTGATGCACATAGGAAAGGAGGAGACGAGGGACTGATGTTAGACCCGCATGGTTATGTTTCTACATGCAATTCAACCCATTTCTTTATGGTTAAGGATAATTCAGTTTTAACTTCTACAGGCGACTATTGTTTACATGGAATAACTAGACAAAATATAATAGATATTTGTAAATCGAATTCAATTTCTATTTATGAGAAAAATTTTACTTTATCTGATGTTTATGACTCTGATGAGGCTTTTGTTACAGGAACATTTGGAGGCGTTGTACCTATTTATGAGATAGATGGACATGAGTTGAAAGTTTTAGGTAAGGATTCATTAGTAAGTTTGATCCAATCATATTACAATAGTTTAGTTGATTCGGAGAGTTCTATTTGATTCGGATTGCAATGTGGTCAGGTCCTCGCAATATATCTACTGCAATGATGCGATCATGGAGTAGCAGGTCAGATACATTTGTTATTGATGAGCCATATTATGCTTATTATTTGAGTCAGAATAATTTAGATCACCCAGGAAGAGAAGATGTTCTTAATGATGGTGAATTAGATGTCAACAAAATATCTAATGGATTAGTTAGTGACACTAATGGTAATTGTTCAGTATATTATCAAAAACATATAACTCATCATCTTTTGGAATCAATAGATAGAGAATGGATGAAGTCTGTAACTAATTGTTTCTTGATAAGAGATCCTAAGGATATGATAATTTCATACAGTAGAGTCCATCCAAATTTGAATATGCATTTGTTGGGTTTAGAGGAGCAAAATGAAATATTTGAATATGTAAAAAGAATCACTAGTGAAATACCACCTATTGTGGATGCCAGAGATGTATTATTGAATCCTAGAGAGGTTTTGAGTAAATTATGTGAAAGTTTAGGCGTTAACTTCTCAGAAGAAATGTTAAGTTGGTCTAGAGGCCCAAGAGATACAGACGGTAATTGGGGTAAATATTGGTACAAAAATGTCATGAATTCTACGGGTTTTAATGAGTATAAACCTAAGGAAGAAGAAATTCCCAAAGAGTATGAAAAACTTTACCAAGAGTGTTACTCCTTATACGAAAAGTTGTATAAGTTGAGGTTAAAATAGATGTCAAGTATAACTCCTAAACCATATTATTTTCTTGGTCTGGTTATTCCTTTGTCAGTGATTATTGGAAATTATTATGGTGATTTTTATGTTGGTACATCTACGTTTCTTGGTTTAGTTGTTTTTCCTTTAATTGATTTGATTTGGGGTGAGGGGGAAGATAGCAATCCAGAAGATGGTTCACCTGTTTTTTTTGATTCGATTTTGTACATGCACGTGGTCCTGCAATTTTTTGCAATAGGTTCTTTCATAAATTTTGTATTAAAGAATCCTGAACTTCCTTATCTTATTTTATCTACATTATCAACAGGGTTCAGTACTGGAATTTCAGGAATAGTTGTAGCTCATGAGTTAGTCCATCGCAAGGGTTTTCCCAAATATTGCGGTTATCTTCTACTTTGGACTACATCATATTTACATTTTGAATGTGAACATGTGAAAGGGCATCATAAATATGTCGGTACTGATTTAGATCCCGCGTCAGCCAAAGCCGAGCACGGTTTACAGTATTTTGTTTTAACTACAGTACCAAAACAGTTTGTAGATTCCTGGAAGATTGAAATGGTCAGGAGCAAATCTTTGTTTTTCCATCGAGCAAGTTTATTTCTTTTGATTGAAATTTCAACTTTTGGGGCACTGTATTACACTCTTGGTATTGAGGTTGTATGGGCTTTTCTAGGGCAATGTGCCGTTGCAATCTACCTTCTAGAATATGTCAATTATATTCGTCATTGGGGCTTAAGGCGTGAAGTCAATGGTAAAGTGACAGCACAAATTAGTTGGCAGTCCAATGCTAAACTTAGTCGTTATGTTTTAGTTGAATTAACTAGACATTCGGATCATCATCTTTTTGCTAATAGACCATATCAGGCTTTGAGATCGTATGAGGATGCACCAAATTTACCTAGTGGGTATTTTGCTTGTTTTTATCTTGCCCAAATTCCGATGATTTGGAAGAGAGTAATGAGCAAAAGGTTACCTTCCATTTCTGATTAGTAATTTATATCGGCTACTACATTATACTTCATGGGAAAAGAAGTTAGTTTAACTAATATCAACAAATATTTGAAAAAATTCAAATCTAATTCTCAAGCACGTAACTCCATGAATGCAGCCACGCGTACAGATGTACGTAAGTTAGCAATGAACTGGGAAGCTTTCAGAGAAATAGATCATACATTTTCAGATAAAGTATCTGGTGAAATGAAGGCTACAAGTCAAATGAGAAGCGGCAGATGTTGGGGTTTTGCTGGATTAAATTTATTGAGAATTTATCTTGGTAGGAAATATAAGCTTAAAAATTTTGAGTTCTCTCAGAACTACTTTATGTTCTATGATAAATTAGAAAAGGCAAATTACTTTCTTGAAAATATTATAGAGACGTCGGACAAACCTACAGATTCAAGACTAGTTATGCATCTTCTTTCTAGTCCAATACAGGATGGAGGGCAGTGGGACATGTTTGTCAATTTGTTAATGAAATATGGTACAGTTCCAAAAAAGCTAATGGCTGAAAGTTATCATAGTAGCCATTCAGCTCAAATGAACAAATTAATTACCAGAAAATTGAGGGAATTTGGTAAGGAGCTTCGTGGAGCTAAAGGCAAATCTAAGGCTGAAATTTCTAAAATGAAGGATGAAATGCTATCTACGATATACCAAATGTTGTGTATTAGTTTAGGTACACCACCTGAGAAATTTGATTGGTCTATTAGGAATAAAAAAGATAAATTCCAGAGATTTACAGATTTAACACCTCAATCTTTCTTCAAGAATCACGTGGATATAAATCTCAATGATTTTGTTTGTTTGATTAATGATCCAAGATCTTTTGCAGAATATAACAAAACATACACTGTAGAATATTTGGGTAACGTGTATGGTGGGAATATTATAAGATATTTGAATTTGGCGAATGAAGAATTGAAAAAATATACAATAAAATCAATTAAGGCTGATGATCCTGTTTGGTTTGGTTGTGATGTTGGTAAATTCTTTACGAGAGAATTTGGTGTAATGGATACTAATTTATTTGAATTTGATAAATTCTTTGATACAAGTTTTGGAATGGACAAGGCAGAACGTTTAGATTATGGTGATAGCGTTATGACTCATGCAATGTTGTTTACGGGAGTAGATTTGAAGAATAAGAAACCTACTAAGTGGAGAGTTGAGAATAGTTGGGGGGCAGATCATGGTGAGAAAGGATTTGATATCATGACTGATCCGTGGTTTGATCAATTTATGTATGAAGTTGTTGTACACAAAAAACATCTTACAAAGAAGTTAGTCGACTTGTATAATACCGAACCGATAGGTCTTCCACCGTGGGATCCTATGGGGTCTTTAGCACATTAGAGGGATGATATCTTTATAGACTCATTTCTATCGGAACCATAATATGAGCTACGTCAAAGAGGCATTTGACAAGGTGAAGCTTAGGGACCCTGATCAACCGGAGTTCCATCAAGCAGTATGGGAAGTTTTAGAAACATTAGAACCCGTTTTTGATTCACATCCCGAATACAAGGATGCTAAAATCCTAGAAAGGTTGACTGAACCTGAAAGAATTATCACTTTTAGAGTACCCTGGGTCGATGACAAAGGTCATGTTCAAGTTAATCGTGGTATGCGTGTTGAATTTAATAGTGCAATTGGCCCTTACAAAGGAGGATTGCGTTTCCATCCTAGTGTTAATCTAGGAATAATTAAATTCTTAGGATTTGAGCAGATTCTCAAGAATGCCTTGACTACTAGGCCAATAGGTGGTGGAAAAGGAGGTAGTGATTTTGATCCTAAAGGTAAATCAGATATGGAAGTTATGCGCTTCTGTCAATCGTTTATGAATGAGCTATTTAGACATATTGGAGCTAATGTTGATGTTCCTGCAGGAGATATTGGCGTTGGTGGAAGAGAGATTGGCTACTTATTTGGTCAATATAAGAAATTGACACGTAAATGGGAAGGCGTCTTGACAGGTAAAAGTTATGGTTGGGGAGGATCTTTAATCAGGCCTGAAGCAACAGGATTTGGTCAAGTATATTTCTTGAGGGAAATGTTAGCCTCGAAGGGAGACAGTATAGAAGGTAAAAAATGTGCAATATCTGGCAGTGGTAATGTTGCACAATTCTGTGCTCAAAAAGTTTTGAGTTATGGTGGTAAAGTTATCACAATGTCTGATTCAAGTGGTTATATTTTTGATAAAGATGGAATAGATGAGGATAAGTTGGCCTGGATAATGGATTTGAAAAACAATAAACGCGGTAGAATCAAAGAATATGTATCGAAATATTCAAGTGCAGTTTATCATGAAGGTAAGAGACCGTGGGGTGAAATGTGTGATATTGCGTTGCCTAGTGCGACTCAAAATGAAATTGAAGAAGTAGGCGCTAAAAATTTAGTCAAAAATGGTTGTATGGCAGTTTGTGAAGGGGCCAATATGCCAACCTCACCAAAAGCATATGGAATTCTGAATGATGCAGGTGTCCTTTTTGGTCCAGCTAAAGCAGCTAATGCAGGTGGCGTTGCCGTTTCAGCTCTTGAAATGTCTCAAAATGCAGCTTTTGATGAATGGACAAGTGAAAAAGTTGATGGTAAATTAGATGAAATTATGGCTGGTATCCATAAGCAGTGTTCAGAGGCTGCTCAGGAATACGGTCAGAAAGGAGATCTTGTTGTAGGTGCAAATATTGCAGGATTCCTTAAAGTTGCAAACGCCATGATGGATCAGGGCGTAGTGTGAAACAGAAGGCTACAATAGCTCTTTTTGTAGTCACAATAATCTGGGGATGGACCTTTGTTTGGCTTAAGCAGGCTTTAGATACTGCAGAACTTTATAGTTCAGGAAATCAAACGAATATAGTTGCTACTCTTTTTGTTGCGCTCAGATTTGGATTTGCAATTGGCCTTTTCTTTGTATTTGTTCCGTCTATTAGGGAAGAAATAAAGGGTTATCAAGTTTGGAATGATGGGGCAATTCTGGCTTTGTTTATGCTGGGTGGTTTTGTTTTCCAAATGATTGGGCTAGAAGGTATTTCTCCAGCAGTATCTGCTTTTCTGACAAGTCTTTATGTTCTTTTTACAGCCTTGATTTTAGCCTGGTTTGCTGGTAAATTACAAAGTAGGAATTTGTTGGTAGGTGTGATATTAGCAACATTTGGAGCTGGATTTATTCAAGGTCCTCCACAATTGCATTATGATATCTCAGAATGGTTAACCATACTTTGTGCTTTGATGTTTGCAGGTCACATAATATTTACAGATATATGTACTAAGAGAGCTTCTCCTATTGGCCTTACCTTCACTTCAATTACTATATCAACAATTATGTGTTTTCTATTATTCGATTTGTTTCTCTATTTTGATATTGGTAGTGTAGATATTGTGGGTCTTTTGAAAGATACTAATTTCCTTTATCCTTTACTTCTATCATCTATATTTGGTACATTTGGAGCACTTGCTATGGTAAATATGTATCAAAAGCATATGGATCCAGTTAGAGCAGCTATTCTTTATGCTTTGGAACCTGTTTGGGCAACCCTACTTGCTATCTCTATGGATTTAACAGAATTTTCCTTCTGGTTAATTCTAGGTGGTAGTGCGCTGTTGATTGGCAATCTTATTTCTGAGTTAGGGAATCAGAGTGTTTCCGAATAACGTCTTGAGACTTCGGCCCAATTGATAACATTGAAGAAAGCTGAAATATAATCAGCCCTCAGGTTCTGATAATTTAGATAATATGCATGTTCCCAAACATCAATACCTAGGATTGGCACTTCACCATCAGTTCCTCCATATTTGTTCCCCATTATTGGATTATCTTGATTTGCAGTAGAGCATATTTCCAATTTTCCATTGTTTGAACATAGCCAGGCCCATCCCGATCCGAAGCGTGTCATTCCTGCGTTTTGAAATTTAGCCTTAAAATCATCCAATGATCCAAAAGCTTCCAACAGTGCAGTGTTCAAGTCTGAACTCATTTCTCCATTAACTGGACCCATTACTTCCCAAAACATTGAATGATTAAAGTGTCCTCCACCATGGTTTCTAACAGCTCCTCTTTGAGCTTCAGGTACAGAATCTAAATCCGTAATTAATTCTTTTACAGATTTTCCCTTTATTCCTGCAGCTTCTATTGCACCATTTAACATGTTAACATATGCGGCATGATGTTTATCATGGTGTATTCTCATAGTTTCTTCATCTATGTATGGCTCAAGTGCGCTATAGTCGTACGGTAAATCAGGTACTTCAAATGACATATTTGCTGAAAGAATAGAGGTCTTTATTATGTTGAGGGTATCTTTCTATATCTTCCAAGTTTGTTCTGTATCTTTCATTATCAACCTAGTAGGATAAGCTAAGTTGACACCTTGTTCTTCAAATTGTTTTAGAATTTCCTTTACAAAATAAGATTTTGTACTTCTCATTAGTGGTGCATTAGGAACATAGTATCTAATTTCCATGATAACTTCTTGATCTCCAAAATCTCTTAGAACTATTTGAGGTGGTTTTGGCTTATCTTGACATATATCATCATGACTTTTAGCAATATTTTCTACAATTTCTTCACCTTTTGATACATTCTCCCATGTTGGTACCAATCCTAGTCTAATCCTTACACGGAGGTTTCTATCATCTTTGTGATTGAAATTCGCAATTGTATCTTTTGTCAAATTCTTATTTGGAATAGTGAGCAAAACTCCATCAGTGGAGCGAACTCTTGTGGTCCTTAGGCCTACTTCAGTAACATCTCCCCAGCTAGAATATAAGCTACCAATTTTTTTCGGCAATAATATTCGATCACCTTCACGAAATGGTCTATCTACCATCAGGAATATACCTGCAATTATGTTTTCTATGGTATCTTGTGCTGCAAAAGCCATTGCTAAACCAACAATACCAAGAGCAGCTACAATACCTGTCACATTTATTCCCAGTTCACTTGCTGCGGTCAAGAAAATAACAGCCCAGAGTGCCACACTTGTAACTCTAAAAAGGAAATTTTCTATTCCTTTATCTATGTAATCATACTTCTCAAACAGGGCCTTGAGATATCTTAGAACTAGCCTAACCAGAGGAATTCCAATAAGTATAGTGAGTAATGCTGAGACAGGTCCCATACTTGCTATTTCTGTTGCACAAGTATAGTTCAAATCACTCACGCTAATATTAGGCAGGTCATCTACACAGCTCATATTTGTTTCAATGCGACCCCTTTAAGAAATCTTCTTTTGGTCATATGGCTTTAAATCCCATTATTATAATGTGTTTAGACAAATATGGACATTTCAAAATTTAGAAAGGATTTTCCATTGTTAAATTCTGACGATAATCCAACTTATCTAGATAGTGCTTGTATGACGCTCAGGCCTCAGGTAGTCATAGATGCTTTGACAGATTATTACACTAATTATCCTGCATGTGGAGGTCGTTCAGTACACAAATTGAGTTGGCAGGTTACTGAAAATTTTGAAATTGCAAGAGATCAAATCCGTCGTTTTATGGGGGCTGAAAAACCGACCGAAATAGTTTTCACAAAAAATGCTACAGAAGGCATGAATATTGTGGCAAATGGTCTTAATCTCAAAAAAGGAGATAAAGTTCTAACATCCGATAAAGAGCATAATGCTAATGTGGTACCATGGCATCATTTGGCAAAATACAAGGGTATTAAGTATGAAGTTTTAGAAGCTAAAAACAATTATTATTTTGATTTAGAAGCATTGAAAGAAAGGATAACTTCTGATACAAAGCTAGTAAGTTTTGTTCATACATCTAATTTAGATGGTCATTCAAATCCTGCTAAAGAGATTATAGAAATTTGTCATGATAAAGGTGTGAAAGTTATGATGGATGCGGCACAATCAGCACCTCACAAAGAAGTTAATGTAGTTGATTTAGATGTAGATTTTGCGGCAGTTAGTGCACATAAATTTTGTGGACCCAGTGGTATGGGTGCTTTGTATGGTAAATATGAAGAATTAGAGAAATTGATTCCAACATATGTTGGTGGTTCTACAGTGGTCAATTCATCTTATGATGATTATAAGTTGTTACCGCCTCCTTCATGTTTTGAGGCAGGATTACAGGATTATGCCGGAGCTATAGGATCTGGCGTGGCTGCAGATTATGTTATGGGTGTTGGGCGAGATAATATTCGTGAACATGAGAATAAATTGAATACCATAATGTCAAATAAATTAAAGGATTTAGACGGAATATCTATAGTAGGTCCTGAAGACGTTTCTCAACGAGGAGGAATATTTTCTTTCAATATAGACGGTTGGGATCCAACAGAAGTAGCAATGCATTTGGATGAAAAATATAACATTGCGATTAGAAGTGGTATGCATTGTGTTCATTCTTGGTTTAATTCTCGAGGAATAGAAGGTACTGCAAGAGCTAGTGCGTATCTTTACAATAATGAATCAGACATTAGAAAATTCACGGATGCTATTGAAGAAACTTTGAGTAGTTAATGGTAGATTATCCTTTAGCAGACTCAGAAACTGAATTAAATATCGGAAAGGTAAGATATTCTTCTAGAGAGTTCCCACCCTATCGTTATGTTCCAGGAATACATCCTCACCCGACAAATAGCCCAGAGGGTCACAGTTATGCTGATGAAGATGAAGAGCATGAGGCCTGGAGTTCAGATTTGTGGAGGGATAATGGAGATTATTTATTTGGAATTGATTTGTACAATTATCACTATTATTGGGAAGCACATGAAGCATGGGAAGGATTATGGATTGCAGCTGTAAGAAATAGTAGTGAGCATCGTTTTCTTCAAGGTTTAATCAAGTGCGGCGCAGCACTTCTAAAAATAAGGATGGCAAATTATGAGATTCAAGATTTGATAGGTGCTCGTAATTTATCAAAATCAGGTATGTCTCTTCTATCTCAAGTTGGTCTGGATGAATTTATGGGTTTAGATATACCTAATTTTTTAAAAGAATATGATAGTTTTATCAGTCCCATAAATGGAGATAAACTTATTGATGTAAATAGTAAAAGTCCTAGAATTAAACTTATGATTTAATCATTGGTCGACTTGAACCACATTCAGGACACATTTGGCTATTATCCTTGTATTTGTAGTTACAAGCAGGACATTTATCAGCCAATTTTCTTTTTCCTTGAATCAACGATTCTTTTCTCTCAGCAGCAACCAAGGTAATTTTTCCATCAGCAGCTTCCTCAACCTCAAATCTTCCAGAACCACCCATTTTCATTAACACTTCAGGAGGAAATGATAATGTTCCTAATTCATCAACTATTAGTTCACGGGATTCTTCTAAATCTTCTATTTCTAAGTTTGTTCCATGTTCGGCTACAAATCGGCCATCTCTTAATTCTAAGCTACGATCACAAAAGGCAGCTACTTCTGCACTATGTGTTACAATTAAGAAGGCTACACCTCTTTCCTTGTGTAATTTTCCAAATAATTCTAGTACTTCTCTACTTGTTATAGGATCTAGTGCACCCGTAGGTTCATCAGCTAGGATTAGTTTTGGATTTGTTACTAAAGCCCGGGCAATTGCTACCCTTTGCTGTTCACCTCCTGAAAGTGTTTCAGGTAATCCATGTATTCTTCCTTCTAATCCTAATTCAATTAGTAATTTGCGTGCTTTTTCTCTGGCTTCATATGGGCTTACATCTCTGTGACGTAGTGGTTGAGCTACATTATCGAGGGCACTTAGATCAGGCAATAGATTTCCTTCTTGAAAGATAAATGAAACGGTTTCTTGTCTCATTTTTACTAGTTCCAGTCCTGTCTTACGTGTAGTTGGGATTCCATTTAGGATAACTCCTCCTGCTGAGGGTTTCATTAAAACTCCAAGACATTTCAGTAATGTTGATTTACCAGATCCAGACGGGCCAACAATGGCTACAGCTTCTCCTTTCTTAACAGTGACATTCAATCCTCTTAATGCAACAACATTTCCATCTTCTGCAGTAGATTGGTAAACATGGTATAATGCTATAGCTTGTAAGATAGCATATTTATCAATTTTATTGTCATATAAATTCTCTGAGAATTGAGCAGCTTCCATTTGCTGTTTTGATTCTTCTCCTTCCTTTCCTTGGCCCGTTGTATGTTCAAATAGTTCTTCAGTCATTTATTCTCCTTTTAAAACAACGGCTAAATCGGCACGTAATGCCCTTCTGGTGGTCATAATTAAAGCCAAGACAACCACAGATAGTACACCTAATGTGACCTTGATTATAACCCACCAAGGCCATTGTAGTACTCTTGTAATTACTGATGTTTCTCCAGTTCCAGAGAACAATTGGAATAAGAATCCAAATATATTAAACAATCCGTTGAAGGATAAAGCCAAACCAATTCCAAGTATAACTCCTAGAATCATAGAAACAAATACTATAGATAAAATCTCGAATAACACGAGTCTGATAATCTGATTTGGACTAGCTCCTATTGCTTGTAAAATAGCCAATTCTTTCTTCTTTTGGTTTAAAACTAAAGATAAGAAAACAAATGATGAAGCTATTGCGGCAACACTTGCAACAAGATATTGTAGTGTGAAAAGGCCCTGTGTTCCAAATATAATCCCTCCATTTCTCTCAACATTTTCATGCGACGTTTCCCAATCATCGGCACTTTCAAAACGAGAATCAGCAGCTATTAGCAAGCCAAGCACTTGCAATTCATCATTATTCAGGCCATCAATATTTACAATCCATGTAGTTGAAGTTTCAGTATCAACGAATTGGTTTCCTCGCAATTCTCTATATGCTAGTTCATTTATTATTAAATAACTATTCATATCATTTGTAGCAACTCCTGGAATAAATTCATGAACACCGATATATCTTATAGTTGTTTCATGTGGAATTACTTCAAATTCAACAGTTGCAGGAATAAAGATAGGTGCTAATAATGGAGGGGGCATTTTACTAAATCCAGTAGAACAATTATTATCATTAGTTTGTACAGTCCCATCAGGGCAAGTAGCACCACTTATTTCCTCATTTGATAAATTAACAAATCCGGTATATTCAAAGGCCCCTCTCAAATTTGCACCAGCAAAGTTTGCACCAAGAATGTTTTGAGGTTGTATTACAAATACAGTATTGTTTAGATTTGCACCAGTTAGGTTAGCTCCCCTTAGATCAACGTTAAAGAATATCGATTCCGATAAATCGGAATTAGCTAAGTTGGCACCAGATAAATTTGTATTCGAAAAGTCAGTTTGTGTAAAATTCCGACTGCTTAGATCTTGATTAGCTAGGTTAAGATTTGACCAATTCTTTTCCATTAATCCAGTATACAATATTAATGCCATCATTGGGTCTAGATCTTTGTTTTCCTCATCTGTCAA
This sequence comes from uncultured archaeon, assembly GCA_964651915.1. Taxonomy (GTDB): domain Archaea; phylum Thermoplasmatota; class Poseidoniia; order MGIII; family CG-Epi1; genus CG-Epi1. The sequence goes on from CAZYZI010000012.1 coordinate 15,543, forward strand.
TGTAACAATAGTTTCTTCCCATGTGAAAGTTAAATTCTCTGAGTTTTTGTTGTTTTGTTCCAGTAATATATCTTCTGAATCACCGTAACGTCCAGAACCCCATAAATCTAGTGTAAAGGCTATATCTGACCCGGCTGTGAATCCTCCATCTCTGTATGCAATCATTGCCTCAGGAATATCCTCTCCAGGGATAGCTTGAGGGAACCATTTGAGAATCTCGGTACTTTCATTCATTAATACATATGCATTAACTTCAGTCCCATCTTCAGAGGCTAAAGGAATAATTGGTACATTTACGGCATTTACAGTTATTTCTTTAGAGCTGATGTTGGTGATTGCCTGTTCCACTTCAACTGACGTCATTGGCTCAATAGCATAAACTTTGATGTCGCTACCAATCTCTAAATCTGCGGTCCTTTCATCGACAAGAGAACCAGTATAACCTTGTACGGCTGCTAGAGTTACTATCGATAATGTCAATAGCATAATTGTCGCTAGTCTACCCGTGGATTCACTTGTTCCAGTCGATTCAAGGCCCCTTTTTACATCAGAAAGTAATGGAGTTTTTCTGAAGAATTTAAGCATTATAGAAGGCCCGGCCGCACCTAACCTTGAAAGAAGCAAAGCCCCTCCTATCCATAATAAGAAAGGTCCAAAAATATTAATTAATCCACCTACAAACCAGTTGGTTATTATTCCTTCACCAGTTGTATTCAATTCCTGCCAAGTATCAAGTGCACCAAATGCACCTATGATAAACATAGTCCAATGCAACCAGACTCTTGGTTTACCAGCCTCTTTTGTCTTTCTGACTCCCTCATCAATTTCCATTTCGAGGAAGCTTTTCGTGCGAGAATTACCAAAGATTAAAGCTAATCCCAAGGTAGTAATAATGGTGAAGAATGTAGCGCCAAAACTGAGGCTTGGGTTGACATCGATTTCTAATGCCTCAAATTCCATGAAACCAACACTAGATAAGACAAAAGGAACTGAAACAAGGGCAAGTAAATATCCACCTAACCAAGCAACCGTAGAGATTATAAACAGTTCAAAGAGAACCATTCCCTTAAGTTTTTCTGCTGTTGCACCAATTGCTCGATGAATACTTATCTCTCTTCTTCTTTGTTCTAAAGAAAGTTCTAGACCATAAATTAGTAAGTATAGGGAAAGAATAACAACTGGTATCATTAAAATATAATCGAACACTTGAACGAATCCAAGGAAAAATTCAAGCCACAAAATACTGCTACTTATTATGTCTACGTAGAATATCTTTACATTTCCATCATCGTAGGTTTGTTTTTGCATATCATTTGCAACAATTTCTAACCAACTTTCTGCAGCTGAAATCGATGATGTTGGTAGTAGTGCACGATCTACTGTAATTCCAAGGTACACGTGGTCATTATCAATTAGAGTAGTTTGTTGATTTTCATCAAGTATGGTCCATGTTGCATATATTGGGTTAGCTGCAAGAACTGGATTGCCCTGTGGCCATGGTTCATATATTCCTAGAATTGTTAAATTATCAAGAGTTAGAGGAATTTGACAATACAGAAGTCTGAATTCTTCACCTTCAATTATTTCACCAGCACAATCTTCATCAGACATACCACCTGGCAAACTTCTTTCAGAGGTGTAAGTAAATGTTAGACGTTCTATCTTATCTCCTACTTCAGCACCTGTAGTCGATGCAATATCTAATGGAATGTATATGCCTCTTTCAGCATGAACCTCTTCATGAGTCTTCCATTCACCCATTTCATAAATAATGTTTTTAGATAAGCGTTCTGAGATTTCTCCATCAAAAGCCTCAGGCCCTAAAAATGAAATAGCTCTTATGTTTACTACAGGGGGGCCTGTAGTATATTCATAATTCCATAAATCTTTTTGGTTCCAGTCTCTGTTATTGTCAGAAGATTCAATTTGCTTCAAAAAGAGAGGAGATGCATAAAATGCCGCATCATTAGAAAAGCTCAGTTCACTATGTATACCACTTTTTCCTAGGATTACTGTACAATCACTAAATTCTTCCTTTAGTGTAACCTCATCACATATATTTTGCAAAATAGTAGTGTTATTTGTCCATCCAGTAGAACCCTGAGATGGAGCATTTTTAAATTCTATTTTTGAATCAAAAACAGTTTGTTCCAATGATTCTTCTAAGAAAGCTTGTGAAAGACCAACTCCATAGACTAATACTAAAGTAATTACTAAACTTGCGAGGAAAACTCCTGCGAATACAGCTAATCCTCTTTCCTTATCTCTCCATGAGCTAAGTGCAGCGATTCTTAGGTTATCTGGTAAATCCCTTATTCTTTTCTTCCAAACATATGGTGAAAATAACCATGAAAGCCACCCTACCTGCGTATTCATTTTCTATCCTCCTTAATTCCCCATGCAGATTTTATATCACTTGCAGCGACAATTCCATCTTTTAGCAATAACATACGGTCAGCTTGACTGGCTAGATTAGGATCATGTGTAACCATTAGAACAGAGATTGGTTTCACAGCTCTAGTCAGCATTTGGAACAATTTTATGACATCATTTCCGCTTTCAATATCTAGATTTCCTGTTGGTTCATCAGCTAACAATAAGGGTCTAGATCCTGCAATAGCTCTTGCAACAGCAACTCTTTGGCGCTGACCACCTGAAAGTTGTTCTACTCCAAAGTCGATTCTGTCTTCGAGACCAACTTTTGTTAGAGCTATTCTAGCTTTTTCCTCAGCTTCTTTTTCTATCAATCCGGAAATTTCAAGTGATAATGCAACGTTATCTATAGCAGTTAAGTGTTCAATTAAGTGAAAATCTTGAAATATCCATCCTACTCCATTTCGTCTTACCTCTACAACACCATTAGGATTTTTCGTTCCATAATTATAATTATTTTCTCCGGAATTAATATTTATTTTCCCGGAATCTCCCTTTAGTAATCCGCCAATTATATTCAATAAAGTTGATTTTCCACAACCAGAAGGCCCCATTAAGGCAACTAATTCACCCTGTTTTATCTCTAAATCAACCCCCTTAAGAACTTCAATTCGAGTTCCAAAGGTCTTAGATCCAAAGCCTCTTTTTAGCTCTTTAACTTCTAATAGGGTCATAATAGTATCTCATTGTTATTATTTGTCTATATAAGTATTCTCAAACAGTGCCTAATTTAACGTTTCATTTTCTTTATGTAAATTTTTATGGCTTCATCCATTGACTTTTCCCCAACTAGAATTTCATGAGCTAGTTCTTTATCTATTGTAACTAATCCTTTCGATAATCTTCTTGACTCCTTCTGAATCCATGATATTTCTCCATCCTTAGGTTGGTATTTTTTGTCCAAATAATAATAGCCTTGACGCAAGGCAATTCTTGTTGCAGCCTCTGTATGGCTTCCACTTCCACTATTTTGTTCGTTTACTAATTGAATGATTCCTGAATATTCCTTAAGTGCATCTAATATTCTTGTTCTTTCAGGAGGAGAACCAGATCCAATTTTGATTGTTTTTAATCCTATTTCTAAATGCATAGATTTTACAATTATAGCTAATTCTCTAGGGTTATCATAGGTATCAATGAATAATATTCTATCTGCACCTATCGCAGATAATCCAATCATGCCACCAGGATCTATTCCTATTACTAAATCATAACAATCATATAATTTGCATCTTATTTTTAATTCTAGGATCTCCAAATTATCAGGTTGTATTTGAGGTATTTTACAATTTTTAATTCTTCTTTTAGAAATAATTACCTGAAGGTCGTTTCCTATGCTTGAAAGATTATCTAGGTGGCGAAGTTTAATTTTTTTATCTTTTATCTTATTTGTTATTTTGTTAAGTAAAGCAAAATCTTTGGTATAAAGTCCAACTATCAAGGTTTAATCCATTCAATACTAAGCCACCTCTGTTTGTATGCTAAAACTATTGTCTTATTTACGCCATGACCTACACGTACCATCCTTGCAATGTCTAACCAATTAATTCCTTCTTTTATGACGTGTATTAACCAAGGAGCATGCTTTGATTCATAGTTGTAAACTCTGTAATGCGTTCCAAATTTCAATCCTGAATTTATTTGGTATCCTTTCTCAAGTAGTTCTTTAACTTCATCATCTGCAATTGTACTTTTTTGTCCTTCTTTTAGTTTGGTTTTAGCCCATTCAATGGTTTTAATCACGTAATATACTACATCTTTGTCAGAATCTATTATTCCAATTTGGACTCTTCTATCAAGTCCTTTTTCCAGTTCTTTAAAAATATTGCTAAAATCTATTTGTTCGTCGAAGTTCTTAGGTAGAACAATTGCAGATGCTTGCCCTTTAGTTTCAGTCTTTCTGTCATAAACTCTTAGACCTAAATTATCAATTTTTACTATTAACCCGCGTTCTTTTAGATCCTTGTAAACTATGTAATTATTGGACATGAATTTCTTTCTTTCATTATCCAAAAGGTCGAAATCACCTCTATAATCACAGTATAATGCTTCTTCAGGTCTTAACAAAAGATTACCTTTTTCATGAGGAGTTCCCGTTTTTCCTTTATTGTATATTTGTGCAGCTAATCTTTCGTCTGTAATTAATATACCATTCTCGTTGATTTCGTAAGTCAGGCCTTCACCTCAGTAATAATTTTCACCTTTCCAGCATCACTTAAGATTTTCGCATTATAAATTGGAATAATTTCTTTTTTGCTATTCTTTAGAGTATAATTCTTAGCATCCATTCCTGTAAATGTAGGTAAGTCCTCAAGGACTTCTACTTCGATATATTCATCAGCGATTTCCTTCTTTTCAGGGATGATTTCCTCTACGGTTTCTTCAACAATCTCAGGTTCTTCTTTTTCTTTAATTTCTAATTCAATAATTTCTTCGGAAATATCTCTTAACAATGTCTTTTTTCTATGATTCTCAATAACTTCACATAAGGATGTAAGATATTCAGATTCACTAGGATGGACGTTATCAGTATTGGGATTTTGACCATTAATTCTTTCTCTTGCCAAATCAGTTAATTTCCTTTCCCTATGTTTGTGCATTTCTAATTTCATATCTAAAAATTTCCTAACATCATTATTGGCTTTATCCAATTTTTGTGCGTTGTCCTTTGATTCCTCTATGAATTTTCGGATATTCTTTTCTAGCTTATTTAATCGGTTGTAAAAATTAGAGGGTAACTTGGTCAGTCTTCCTTCCCTTCTTTCTTTTAGAGTTTGCACTCTTAAATCTCTTAAAGTCATTAAATTATCAGACATTGTTTTCACATTGAAAAGGCTGTTAAGAACGTTTGCCATAATCAAAAGCTTTTAACAACAGGCTTTAGCTGTGTAGTAATGAAAAAGTGCCCAGTCTGCGCGGTAGACGTGGAAGATAACGCTCCTTTCTGTAATATTTGTGGAGTTAATTTGGCAGGAGCTAAAGATGTAGGCCCTTCTGAAGTGGAAACTCCAGTTACTAAGTCAGAAGGTAAACCAAAATCTTCTTCGCCGGCACCAAAATTGACTAAATCTAAATCTAGCTTTTATCTTCCTGCTCTTCAATTTTTGATTGCAGTGGCCCTTTTGGGTTTAGTTTTGTATTATACCACTGGAGATGTTCCTACTACTGAGGCTGAATCTTCCGCTTCAAGTCAAATGAATATGACTGCAGATGAAAAGGAAGCACGTTTATTAGATACTTATACACATACAGACCAGCCATTGGATTGTCCACCTTGGATAAATCCAGATGCTGCAATGGATCATGGTTGTCCATTAGTTTTGGAAAATGGGGGAAGTGATAATTCATACAATTTTGATGTTGATGGTTTTAGTGTAGAAACTCATCAATTTCAGACTATACTTGCTTTAATCGCCCTTCTTGGAATTTGTATTATTATACAGGCTAGAAGAATAAATGATAGTAACATAATGGCTCCATTGATAGCTTGTATTTTAGTAATGGCCATAATCTATGTTTATGTGGGTGGAGGTTATTCTACTGCAAACGAAGAAAAAGGAAATGAGGCTAATTCTAAGGATTTTGTAAATGAAAATTATCCGCAAGGAGCATTGGATGCGTTTTATTCAACATTGGGAGTTACTGCAGCTTTAGTTGTTATTATTGTATCTTATATTGTTTTCTTGTATGCTGTAACAGGTAAAGATATTAGCGAAGCGCCACTAAGTACGATTTATTCATTTGTTGGTGCTGGATCTTTAGTTTTTGCAGCTTTGCATCATAATTGGGTTCAAGGACCTTGGGATTCATGTAGTAAAGCTATAGCTGATTATGGTATAGATTCAGATGCAGCCTGTGGTGATGTAGGAGGAGATCCTATGATAGTTCTAGTTAACCTCCAAGCTGGTGAAATGTTAGTTATGATGTTAGGGCTTTTAGCTCTTGTAATTGGCATTGCTGCTTATGTTCTTCAAACAATAAGACTAAAAGATATGGAAGAGGCAAAATATTTCTTTTTCATTTTGTTTGGTCTTGGTTTTCAGTTTATAGTATTGTTATGGAATTTGTTAAGAAATAGTGCTAATTTCTACTTCGAAACAAGTGATTGGATTTTAACAGTTCTTTTCATGGCTATAACTTTCTTGGGTGTCTTTTTGTTTTATCGTAAGAGAAAATCAGAAGAAAGTATGGAAGGATTTGCATACTTTGGCTTATTTGTGGCAGGAATAGGTACTTTGTTTGCTACAATGATTGCTCCAGCACTTCTTTCAGGTTCTGAGATTTCTTCACCAGAAAGTAATCAAGACTGGGCTATGTTTGTCATTCCACTTCTTGTTTCAGGTGGTGCAATCTGGTACGGTTGGAAGTTTGGTGTAGAGAAATTCAAAGACAGAATGATGGAAATGCAGCTTTCTAACCCACCAGCAGCAGACCCATTTGATTCTTCATTTAAACCAGAGGAGGAATCGAAGCCCGATGAACCTGCAGCTCCTGTGGCAAGTGGTGATATTAGTTTAGAAGATGCAATGGATAGACTTCTATCTGAATTCCCTGAAGCTACTATTGATATTAAACCAACAGAGGATGAAAATTATGGAGCTGACCTTTCTCATTTAGATGATTTAGAAAAAGATCTTAAAGAAGAGTTAGCTGAATCTCCAAAAATTAGAAAAGCTATGAAGGTTGATTATAGCGTAGATTACGAAGAATTGTCTAAATTTTATTCAACTACTAAAGATACAATTAATCAGACTGTAACACATCTTAAATCTGGTAGAAATATAATGTTGTATGGAGATCCAGGTACAGGTAAAACAGCGTTGGCAAATTTACTTCTATCTCAAATATGCGGTGTGAAAGAAGGTAAAGACGGTAGTCCTATTCCTAATTATACGATTGTCACAGCTAATGCTGAATGGTCTAATTTTGAAGTTATTGGAGGAATATCACCCGATGATTCAGGTGGTTATTACTTCAAGGACGGTTATGTTGCAGATGCAGCTAAAAGTTGTGAGAAAACAATGCAACAAGATGGCAAACCCCATTATCTTGTAATCGATGAGTTTAATAGAGCAAATATTGATGAAGCTTTTGGTAAATTATTTACTGTGTTTGAATACAGAGATAAGCAGGCTCTTCTTACAGCAAAAGAAACAGGTGGGGCTCCATTTATGATGCCTCCAGAATTCAGAATTATTGGAACTATGAATACTCAAGATAAGAATACTCTTTTCAATGTAGGTCATGCACTGATGAGACGTTTTGCTTTTGTTGAAATAGGATTACCAAACAGAGATGATGAGTACAAACGTATGCCTATCTTCGTTTATAATAAGCTTAATAAGTTAGGAATTGCACCTGAAAGGCCCGATGAAGAAGAGGATTGGTATGCTAAGGAAATGTTTGACTTTTATGACGATGATGGTACAATGTTCAAAGCATTCAATAAATTTATGAATTTCTTGGAAGAAGAGGAGTTGCCTCAATCTAGAGATGATGAGATTGCAAGGGGTGTCAGGACTTATAGAAAAATAGGGCCTGCTGTGATTATAGATTCAATGTTGACTGTCTTTAATTCAAGAGGGCAGTATGAGTTAGATAGAGCCTTGGAAGATGTGATTAAATCAAATATAATGCCTGCACTTGAAGGATTAGAAAGGAATGAGCTGAAATGTTTGATGTTAAAAGCACAAGAGATTCTTGGACCAAACCATGGTATAACTAGCACTTTAGAAAAAATGGTTGATTCACCAGGTCTAAGCGTATTCGGTTGATATGAGTTTACCAGATGCAACTATAGATCTCAGATTACCAGAAGGTCATTCTGAAAATTTGACGGAAGGCGAATCAGTTATGCTTAATGTTAATGCATTCAAAGCCTTAGAGGATGTCCATATCCGAGTAGGTAGTGCAAAAGTAGATTCATTGCCTCCAATTAGATCAAATACAACTCACTCTTTGCAATTTGTGGTTCCAGATTATATAGGAACAAATACAATATCACTACATAGTAAAGATGGTAGTTCAATTTCAAATAAATTAGAAGTTGTAATCGCACCTAAAATGCTAGATTATGAAAGCTTCAAAGAATTAAGAGATGTACATATTCCTGATTTAGTAAAAAATTCAGGCGCAGATGATCCGCCCGAAGATATGTATCCTGGGGGAACATCTTCTATCGAAGAAGAAAAAATATTATTGAACATTGAACAATTATTAGAATTTTCAGGTAAATTATTGAAAGTTACAAATGACATCCGTAAGGGAGCATATACCTACAAAGTAGAAGTTGAAAGAAAGACTATGAAGTCACAAATTAGGGGGGCTGTTAGATGGCAAAAAACAGCATTAGCAAGAGCTCAGAAAGGTACTGAATATGCAACCGCTCATGTAACTGATATCAGAAAGAGGAAATGGAGTACACCTACAAATATTCTTCTTGTAAAATTCCATATGGAAGTATTCATTGAGGCAATATTCTTTAGGGATGAAATGGATAGAAGAGAGAGAGAAAAGAAGGCTTGGTCGGC
>CAZYZI010000013.1:0-23886 GCA_964651915.1 uncultured archaeon
CAACTTTCTGATTCTTAGGGCCTCTGCTCTAATTACTCTAGTAAAACCGGGCCACCAAACTATAATCAAAGAATACATCAGCATTTCAATTGAATTATCGCCAGTTACAGCAATAATTGCCAAAGCCAATACTAAACCTGGTATTGCAATGAAAACATCTGTAATTCTCATTACAATATCGTCTACTCTTCCACCATAATAACCAGATACAGCTCCGATTACTGCTGCAATAAATGTGCCTGTAATTACAACCTTAACAGCTACATCTAAAGATGTTCGACTTCCCCAAATTATCCCATAATAAATGTCATAGCCTCTATCCGTACTTCCCAAAATATAACCATCTTCTTCACCAGCTTCTGCTGTACATGAGAAATAACAAGGAGGTTGGTGATTGTAATTATATTCAAAATGTTCTTCCATCTTCATTGGATCTCTTTGAGTTTCGGAAGGTGGAGCAAGCCATGGTGCAAATAATGCAATAGATAGTAAAGATAAAACTAGAAATAATCCTAAAATTGTTAAAGGGTTTCTTTTTATTTGATAAATTGCTCTCTTAAACTCATCAAACTTTGGAGCTAAACTATCCTTAATATCATTCCAACTAGATAAAAGATACAATAAGTAAATGACAATTGAAACATAAATTATAGTCATAAAAAATCCTGATAGAATCGACCAAACAACAAAGAGTGTTCCTAAAAGCAAAAACACAATCCATAAATCATCCGGATTTTCTAATAAGCGTTTTCCGATTGCAACAGAACCAAGACATGTTAAAGATACCAGAATCAAGAAACCAAACCAAACCGCAACATTAACACTTAGAAAAGTTACAAGAAGCATTAGTATAGAAAGGGAAATAACCAACATTTCAGCTATGCTTGAATGGCCTCCTAATTCAACTCGAGGATCTAAAAATGCATAAAGAATATCAACAATAAGATTAGCAATAATATAAAGAAAAGCCGAGAACAAAGTATAAGCTAAAATTGCAGAGACATCCAAACTTCTCATTGCTGTAATAGCCCAAGCACCTAAGCCAGGCCATGTGAAAATTGTTTCAGTCAAAACTGAACCGTTTATTAATCCTGCAAAACCCATTCCTAATAACGTTACAGTAGGTATCATAGCATTAGGAGCTCCATGCTTGTAAGTGACTTGATTCTCAGTCAAACCTTTAGATTTTGCTGTTCTTATGTAGTCTTGACCTAGAACATCAAGCATATTTCCTCTCATTAATCTAATAATTGTAGCCATAGAACCATAGGCTAGAACTGTAGCTGGAAGAATCATATGTTGTAAAGCGTCCTTGAAATGTGGCCAGGAACCTGCTGCAATTGCATCAATCAAAAGAAAATTAGTTTTAATTTCGATGGGATCCGTAATTTCCCAAAGAATAGGATCATAACGTAAACTAATTGGCCAGTCTAACTTTGGCATATAATCATTCAAAGTTATCGCAAAAAAATACTGTAAAAATAAAGCAAACCAAAAAATAGGAATAGCTGAACCTGCTAATGCAAACAATCGAATGCTATGATCCTCCCAACGATTCTGTCTAATTGAAGAAAATATACCGAGTGGAATAGCTGTTCCAACTGCCACAATAAAAGCTAAAATGGATAATTCTAAGGTAGCTGCAAATTTATCCCTCAGAGCGTCAGATACGTCTTGATTAATGACTTTAGAATAGCCCCAGTCAAATGTTATAACATTTCTCAAATATGTAACATATTGAACCTGAATTGGATCATTAACACCATGTTTCTCTTCTAATATTTCATATTGCTCGGGTGTTGTCTTTTCAGTGACATAAGGTGCTAATGGATCTCCCATTCCATACGACAAATAAAATGTGATGAGAGTGACACCTAACAATACCGGTATGGTCAGTGCTAAACGCCTAAGAACATAAATCCAAAGCTTCACTGCTTGCTAAGGAGTGTTTTACTTAAGATAAACGTGTCTAACTCTTACTCAAAGTATAGAAAAGAGTGCTATGCATCATATTGTGATACCAACCATTAACCCACTCTCTCCAAATTTTGTACCCTATGCTTTGGGAACCCCATATGTACAATGCTTTATCATGCTCTAAATCTGCTAAATCATAATACATGCTTTGCCGTGTTGATTCATCGGATTCTGAAGCTGCATCCATAATTAGTTCGTCTATATCGTCATACTGGAAACCAAGATAATGTGCAAAATGTCCTTCACCATGTAAGAAGGGATGTGCATAATTATGAGGATCTGCATAATCTGGTGCCCATCCTAAGAAGAAAAGCGGTAATTCATGTGCCCTTAATTTATCTAAATAAGTTGGCCATTCAAGACCCTGGACTTCAACATTGAAATTAGGATTCATTGCCTCTAAAGCATTTTCCAATAATAACAATGCATTCAATCTGACATCATTTCCTAGATTATAATAAGCTGTAATGGTAAAACCATCATCCCAAACACCCGCTGCTTCAAAATGAGATTGAGCCATACTTGGATTGTAACTGTATTTAGGTCCATTTTGATCATATCCTAATAATCCATCGGGGATTGGCCCTGTAGGTTGTTTACCCCACCCATCTAGTATATCTGTTATATATGAATCATAATCAAATGAATAACAGAATCCCTTACGAATATCTTCATTTGTAAAGAAATCACTAGAAGGAGCTGTATCTTCATAATTAGAAATATTGTGGTTAAAGCCTATGAAACCCATACTCAGGGAAGGTAAATTACCCTCGTATTGCATTCCATCATAGGTCAAAGCTTCTTCACGATAATTAGGTTCAACATAAACTGAATCAGCATTACCTGATCTCAATTCCAACATTCTAGCTGCTTGATCATTATTCTTTTTCAACAAAACCGTCTCAATAAATCCTGTCGTGGTAATTCCATTAGCTTGTCTTTGGGAATCAGTCCAACCTCTCCAATAGTCCGGATAATATTGCATTAAGACATATTGTTCTGGTACCCATTTACCACCATAATCTTCATTCATTTGATATGGTCCTGTACCCATAACTTCTTTCTGTATTCCTGTGCACTCTACACCTGGGCTAGGATAAGGGCATCCTTTGCTAGAAACCCAATCCTTAGACAAAATAGAACCGCCATTGTAGGCCATTATTGGTAAGAAACGTGGTGCAGGTTCTCTAAGGGTAAATTGAACTGTATATTGGTCAATTTGCACTATACTATCTGCAATTCCATCACCATCCTCATCCGTATTATCTAAAACCTCAGTATACATCCAAGAAGGTCCTGCAGCAAGATCCATAATTATCATCCTATTTAGAGAAAAGACAACATCCTCTGCTGTTAATTCCGAACCATCATGAAATGTAACTCCTTGTCTTATCTTGAAAGTATAAGTCATTCCATCCGGAGATATGCCTCCGTTTGACACAGTAGGTACCTCTTCTGCTAATACAGGTATTAATTGATCGGTTCTTCCACGATCATAAAAAATTAAAGTTTCATATGTATTTGTAAGTATAGCACCACTAGCTGTATCATAAGCTTCTGCAGGATCAAGACTTACTGGATCTCCTATTGAAACTGATGTGTAAACTTTAGGATTAGGAGATTCGGTATCAGAGGATTCTTCAGAAACAACTCGGATTGTTCGATATACTGTATCTGTCTCGCCACTTGTGCTAGTGACTGTTAATTCTACAACATAACTTCCAGTAGATACAAGTTTAGAAAAACCACTTGAAGAACCGAATTGGTATGAAAATATCGAGCAGTCGTCAATTTGGTGGCAGCTTCCTAACTCTGAATTATCAGTGGTGAGGCCCCAGTATCCAACTCCCCATTCATGGCCAGCTATTTCTGATGTTGAAGGAGAACCATCAAGCCAAGCCCAAGAACCTGCACCATTGAAATCAACGGTTGAACCTGGAGTAACAACGGATGATTTTACTGTAATTATAGCATGTGGCAAACCCGATCCTTCATTAACAGTACCGTGCAGCACTGTAATGTAAGTTAGTCTACGGTCATTGTTTCCAATTGCTCCATCATTATCTGTTACTGATAATGAAACAATATAATCTCCTGGAGTTTGATATCTGTGAATTACATTTTTACCAGTTCCAGTCTCACCATCACCAAAATCCCAGCTGTATGAAGAAATAGTCCCATCCTCATCTGTTGATTCTGAAGCATCAAATTGAACCTGGTCTCCCAAATCAACAACTCTTTGTCCTGATACTACATTTACAACGGCACTTGGAGCGTAATTATTTCCAATAACATCATCTGAACCAAAAATGTCCAGACAACCTGTAAACATTAGTAGGCCTACAATGGCCAGCGAGCTTAATTTTCCAAATCTTTTTTTCATTGTGTCACCGATATTGTGAATTGTGAACCTGGCGCACAGCCAGGAGGAACTTGAACATTGACTACTTGACCATTAGGCATTGTAACTGTCAAAACTTGTCCTGAAACGACACCCGGTGGGACAGTAATGGTCATTGAAGTTGGTGCTCCAGGAATTGCAGCTATACTAGGTGGGTTTTGTGGTTGAGGTGGTAAACCTGGCGGAACCATTGCAGGTGGCGGAGCTACAGGTGCTGGAGCCATTGCGGGAGGTGCGGCTGCACCCCACTCATCATCAACAACATTTGGCCTTATTTTTTTAGACACACCGCGCACAAAACCAAATACTAACATACCAGTACCAAGAAGAATTAAACCAACAAAAGCATATTCCGTTGTTGTAGAAAGTCTACCACTGGCTTCACAAAGAAATCCTTCACTTCCACCTTCATCAACAATTTCTAGTTTCAAAACAATGTTATCTCCTATCCCAAAATCATTCATATAATTTGAATCACAAACAAATCTTATGACATTACCCTTTCCAATAGACTCTACCCAAATAGATGTAGCACCTTCCTCATCAAAACTATATTGCATTCTAATAACTTTATCAACTATTATAACTTTATCACCAGAATCATAATCACTAAAATTTTCATCACCATTAGCATCTATACTATGTTGCATTGCAAAATCTTGGCCATCTTTAGCCATAAATGAAGGAAAAATAATAACATATCCTATGACTCCTAATACTGCCAGAACTGCACCTATTTTTGATAATAGATTGAAATGCACATTATAGCACCTTACGTATTAGATTTAAGACTTACCTACATATTTGAAAAATTATTATTGAGTTAAATAATTTTTTCTATATACTACTACTGCAATTCCAACTAATAACAATACACCGACTACCACTAGAAGTGCTAAACTTGAAGATGATTCATCATCTGATGGATTACCATATGCATAAAATTCAGAATGTGCTGAGATTGAATGCATATTAGAATCATCTACAGCTCTCACCAATATAGTGTGATCTCCTGTAAAAGATAAGTCACCTGCACCAAGGGAAATTTGCCAATCTATGTAGATAGATTCATTTGAACTTGGTAAATATTTAACTTGCTTCCATGAATTACCATCAATGCTGTATTCAATTCTATCAACAGAACCACTGCGAGACCATGAATGACCTGTGATTGTATTAACATTACTACCTGTTTGCCACCCAGTTTGTGTGCTAATTATGTAAGTCTGTAAATCAACATTAATATTCTCTGTATCTGTGTTTAATAATGAAGATTTCACTGCAGCATGCGCATCAACCATGCCCCAACCAAAATGACGATTCCAATAAGGATCAAGTTCTGGAGAGGTAGCCCAAGAACCTTCCTCAACACCTTCACCATCTGCAGAAGAAAGCGTTTCCCTTCTTTCTGCTGTAAGTTTCAAAATTTCTCTAAGTGCTAATGGATCTAAGCCAGGATTAGCTTCAATCATCAATGCAAGAACTCCCGAAACTGCAGGAGTTGCATATGAGGTTCCACTTCCTCTACCACTGTATCCATTATCTGAAGCGTCTTGACCTGGAATTCTATTGTAACAGCTAGCACTAGCATGACATGCTTCTGCTTGAATAATATTTGTTCCTGGTGCAGAAACATCTGGCTTCATTTCATCATATGGATTTCCATCATTATTATCTCGACGAGGACCTCTACTAGAATACGAAGCTATGCCATCGTCAGAACGATCTATACTGTTTTTGTCATCAAGAGCTCCAACAGTTATTGAGAGACTGGATGAACCCATGCCTGAAAGACCGTCGTTATCTGAACCTGAATTACCTGCAGCTACTGAAACTACAACACCAGCCAACGTAGCTTCATCTAAAACTTGAGAAAACATATCAGAACCATCAGAACCGCCAGTTTCATGTGAAGTTATTCCCCAAGATAAAGAAATTATATCTATTCCAGAACTTTCATTTTCTGCACCAGGCCATGCAGTGTCTTTATTCTCGATAACCCAATTGAGACCGTCCATGGCTGATTCATAAAATTCTTGTTCAACAATGTAATTCTCAAAAGGACCAGCACCAAATGCAGTTCCTATTCTTACATCTACCAAATCAGCATCAGGTGCTGAACCTGTGAAATTAGAAGAATCACCACTAGCCAAAAATCCTGTACTGGTGGCCATACCAGCACATGCAGTTCCATGCTGATTTTGATCATCTGGATCGAATGAACCATCATCTTCTTGAAGTGAAGCCAAACACAATGGATCATCTGTGCAAACTGCATCATATCCTGCAATAGTTTTTCCTGCTAAACCAGGGTGCTCATCATCTATGCCAGTATCAACAATTGCAATATTGACACCTTTACCAGTATATCCTAAATCCCAAGCTCCCTCTGAATATACTGATGAATTACTAGCCTTTATTGCCGGTGTTTGAACATCTCCGTAAAATATGACATCCCCATACGGCTCAATCATCAAAACACCTGGAAAATTACTTATTGTTTCAAATAAACTCGAACTTACTGTACCTAATAATAAACCATTAACAGTAGTAACATGATATTTGATCTCTATCCCTATATCGCTCAATAACTGAAAATCATCTTCCGTTAATTGATGATCATACATAACTCCAATTTTGTATTCATCCTCTATTTGTTCCAACCAGTCAACAATACCATTTCTATTCAAATCTCGAGAAGTAGTTTCCCACCATGGTAATTCTTCCCAATGATTTTCCTTTACAGTTGGTATTTCTGAATGTGCTAAATCAGGAGCATTAAGTCCTGAAACTGGAAGTGCTGAGAAAATCAAAATTGCAACTATTGTTAATGCACGTAATCTTTCCACTAATTGCCATGTAATGGTTATCATAAAAGTTTTGAGGTCAATTTTTGGACCCAAAACCGCCCCCACCTGGTGTTTTGATAATCACCGTTTCACCAGATTTTATAACTTTTTCAACCTTTCCACCTAAATCAATTTCTTCTCCAGATACTTTTCGTAAATAATTGGAACCACGAGAACCTTCATCTCCACCAGACATACCATAAGGTGGAAAAACTCGCCTTTCGGAAAGGATAGAAACCGTTCTAGGCTCCAAAAATTTAATTTCGCGAATAATTCCATCGCCTCCTCGGAATTTACCACCACCACCAGAACCTTTTCTAATTTCAAACTTTTCAAGCCTAATTTCTTCAAATCTATGCTCAAGAATCTCAGGATCTGTTGAACGTGTATTAGTCATATGAACTTGAACTGCTGATGCACCATCATTCTGGTTAGTAGCACCCGAACCACCTGCTATAGTCTCATAGTACTGTTTTCCAGAACCATCATCTGAACCAAAAACAAAATTGTTCATTGTTCCTTGTGATGCACCTGCAATTCCTAAAGCTCCTAACAATACATCTGTTATTCTTTGTGAAGTTTCAACATTACCTCCAACTACTGCAGCTTCGTCACTTGGGTTCAATATTGATCCTTCAGGAATTATTAACTTTATTTGATCTAAACATCCTGAATTCAAAGGGATATTTTTGTCAATTAATAGTCTAAAAACATACAAAACCGCTGCCTTTGTCACGGCAATTGGTGCATTTAGATTATTTTTTGTTTGAGGGGCAGTTCCACTAAAATCAACAGTTGCACAGAAAGGAAGATCTCTTGTCTCGTCTTTCGTAATATTTATCTTAACTGATATACGAGAACCGTCATCAAGGTAATCATCAAAACTATTTTCTTTAGTTTTATGACCAGCAAGATATTTTTCTAAAGCATCGTTCATAGCCTCTGCCGAATTTTTTCTAATGTAATGCATATATGATTTCACTGTTTGCAAACTATACTTCGTAATCAAATTCTCAAGTTCTTTTATTCCCTTAAGCACTGCAGCAATTTGGGCATTAATATCATGTTTTCTTTCCTCTATATTTCGGGCAGGATGTTTAGAATCTGTTAATAATTCCTCAAATTCCTTTTCCCTTAATTCTCCATTTTCCAATAATAAGAAATTATCGATAATTATGCCTTCTTCATAAATTATTTTGGAAAAAGGAGGTATGGAACCTGGAGTTATGCCTCCAATATCTGCATGGTGTCCTCTGCTCGCAACATAAAATATAGGTGAATCCTCATCAGCGAAGACAGGAGATATTACAGTAAGATCAGGTAAATGTGAACCTCCTCTGTGAGGATTATTAATAAGATAACAATCTCCTTTTTTCATTTGATTTTCATTAGAAATAATTACAGATTTTACTGATTCACTCATTGCTCCTAAATGTACTGGAACATGGGGTGCGTTTGCAACAAGATTGCCATTTTCATCAAACAAAGCACAAGAAAAATCAAGCCTTTCTTTGATATTAACAGAATGTGAAGTGTTTTGCAATGTAAAACCCATTTCTTCCGCAATACCCATAAAGAGATTATTGAAAATTTCAAGAGATATTGCATCTCTTTCTGAAGATATTTCTAACGTTTGGTTCGTTATTTGACTTATTCTTAGGTGCCTTTGTTTATTTACACACAATCTAAATCCAGGTTCAACAACTATATTTGAATTCAAATCAGTCACAATGACAGGACCATCTAACTCAGTTCCTATTGGCAAAGTTTCTCCGGCATAAATTTCTGTTTTAACAAATTTATTACCAAAAAATACTTCAGTTTCGGATATTGATTTCGCTGGTGCATCTGTATCTGCACCATTATGGTCTGCAATTCTTGCCCTTTGCCCCTTAACTTCAACTCTTAAATTAACAACTTCTAATTTTTCAGATGGGGGAAAACCAAATAGTTCCTTGTGTTTGATTCTAAATTCTTTAATCACTGACCTGTATTCAGCATAGGGTATTGTTAGAAATTTATCCGTTCCCTTAACTCTCAAATCAAAGAAATATTGTCTGTATACCTCCTCTATTCCTAGTTTAGTTAGTTCGTTGACTAAAGGTTCTTCGAGATTTTTAAACTCAGATAATGATTCGGAATTGAAAGTATCCGTATATTCATTTACTACTGATTTAACACCATATCTAAATTGCTCTGCATTTGCAATCCCATAAGCAGAAAGAAGACTAGAAAGGGGATGGATTATTATGTCATTAATCTCTAATGCTCGTGCAATTCCGCAGCAATGTTGAGGTGCTGCACCACCAAAACATACTAATGAATGATCTCGTATATCATAACCTCTCGAAACTGAAACTTTTTTGATAGCGCTTGACATTTTCTCGTTTGCTATATTTACAAAACCTATTGCTAATTCCTCAATAGTAAAATTAGAATTAGTTTTGCTGTTAATTAATATTCTTAAATCCTCAAAAACCATACGAGTTTTATCAATATCTAATTTTTCATCCCTATTGGGGCCAAATGCTTTAGGAAAGAAATCGGGATTAATTCTTCCTAAAATTAAATTGGCATCAGTTATAGTTAAAAGACCATCAAGACCATAACAAACTGGCCCGGGAATTGCTCCAGCTGATTCAGGACCAACTTGTAATCTTTGCCCATCAAACCACAGTAATGAACCTCCACCAGATGCAACTGTTTCTATATCCAAACTCGAGGTTTGGAATTTTATTCCTCCGGCTTCTATTTCTGATGACTTGGCATAAGAACCTCCATATCTAGAAACATCTGTGGATGTACCTCCCATATCAAAACCAATTACTGATGATGAATTATTGGCTTCACCAACTATTGCACTCCCTATTACTCCACCTGCAGGACCTGACAAAACTGAGTCTTTACCTGTCAATGATTCTGAATCAACTAGGCCACCAGAACTTTGCATGAACTCGATAGGAATATCTCCCAAAAATTCTTTTAGTGATGAAATATAATCACTAAGAACTGGATAAAGATAAGAATCTACAACTGTAGTTTGTCCTCTGCTTACTATATTGATTAAGGGCATTATTTGACTTGAAATTGATATATTTGTAAATCCGATTTTTGTAGCAATGTCAAAACAAATATCCTCGTGGATTGGATTCTTCCAAGAATGTAACAAAACAACAGCCAATGATCTGTAACCACTCTTGTATAAATTATAGATATCTTTTTCCAGTTTTGTTTTGTCTAATTTGGCTACTGTGTTCCCACGGGAATCTAGCCTTTCGTCAACTTCTGTAACTGAGGCATACAATTGTTTAGGTTTAACTATAGAAAGATCAAATAATGACGGCCTAGCTTGATTACCTATCTCTAGAAGATCCTTGAAACCTTTAGTTATTAGCAAAGCTGTGTTAGCGCCTTTTCTTTCAAGTAAAGCATTTGTTGCAATGGTTGTTCCTATACGTATTCTCTCTACTTTCTCAAAAGGAATAATTTCACCATCATCTAAATTCAAAATTTGTTTTATCCCTTCAACTATTGAATCTTGATATGAGGATGAGTGGGAAAGAATTTTACATGTATGAATTTTATTTTGAGGATCAATCCCTATAATATCAGTGAAAGTACCACCTTTATCTATGGCAAAAAACCATTTGCTCATACTTTTTTAGAGCAATAAGGACACATAGACCACTTTTGGTCTACTGCTTTACCACAATTCGAGCAGATTTTCATCTCTCTTTCTTTCTCATCTGGAGCCTCTGACCACAAGTCCATAGATGGAGGTGGTGGTAATGGATCTGGCCAGATAATAGCTATACCCAAGCTTGCTACTAAGCAAATTATCAACAATACTTGAACTAATAATTCTTCAGTGAGGGTAAAATTAATTACTGAAATAACACTAATGGCTAGAAACGAATATCTTAACATTAATTAATCTGTATACATCGATTCAATTTCTTTAGCCCAATTTTCGTTAATTTGCTTTCGACGAATCTTGAGAGTTGGTGTTAATTCGCCTTCATCCACATTTAAATCTCTTGGAAGAATTGTAAATTTCTTAACTTGCTCAGGATTGTTGAATTTCTTATTCAATTCTTGAACTTGAGCATCTATTTCTGCTCTAATATCTGGACTTTCTGTATAATCTGACAACTTAGCACCAAGTGATTCTAATTTTGCAATTTGCTCATTAGGATCTTTTGGTACTTCTGTTGCACCATCTAAACCATGTTTGTCTCTAAGAATAGCTCCAACATCAAGTGTGAAAAGAGCACTGCAAAATTTGCGATTATCACCAACTAACATACATTGTGAAACTAGGGAAATTGACTTCATTGTCTCTTCAATAACTAGTGGTGCGATATTCTTACCTGCTGAGCTCACATAAATTTCTTTTATCCTTCCAGTAACATATACAAAACCTTCAGAATCTTTACGACCTAAATCACCTGATTTTAGCCATTCACCATCCATAGTTTCAGCTGTTGCTTCTGGATTTTTGTAGTAACCCTTCATTACGTGGCGACCTCGGAATTGAATTTCTCCATCTCCTTTTTCATTAGGATTATGAATTCTCAATTCTCCTGCAAAAGGCTTCCCAACAGAACCAAACTTGTTAGCACCTTTGTGTCCTATTGTAGCTCCTGCTGATGTTTCTGTCATTCCATATCCCTCAAACAAAGGTATACCTAATTTATGAAATAATTCTAGGATATCTGGATTAATCGGTGCAGCACCAGTAATTGCGTAAACACAATTAGCTAAACCTATCTTCTTCTTGACTGCTTTTTTGAATATAAATGGAAGAATCTTAAGCCCTAACCTAACCACTGGTTTTGCAGCCAGGGTTGCTTGAAGATTTGAATAAACTTTCTCGTAGATTCTTGGAACTCCAATAAATAAATGTGGCTGAACTTCTTTACAATAGTCTATTGCATGTAATGGATTATCAACTACATGCATATGTAATCCTTCACGAATCCATGCGTGATTATCAACTAATTGTCCAAATACATGAGCACATGGTAACCAAGAAACATACTTGTCCCCCTGATTATAACTCTGAATCTCAAGGACTTTTGATATCTCATATTCAAAATTATCATAAGTTAATTCGACACCCTTCGGATTTCCAGTAGTACCCGAAGTGTAAATCAAGGTAGCTGTATCCTCTGGCTTTATTGATTTAATAGATTTATGGATCTTAGACTCCTTTGTATCTTTTCCTTCTGAAATAAAATCCGACCACGAAATTACTTTATCATGAGATGGCATATCTACTCCATCCATAACAACTACCTTCTCTACTTTGTCTAGTTTATCCATTATCTTATGAAGTCTGTGGGAACACATTTTTTCAGTGTCTCCTCCATCCATTGGATTATGCCCAACAAAAACAAATTTAGAATCTGAATTACCTACAACCCATTCAACCTCTTCTGGTGAACATGTATGGTAAACACCAACACCTGCGCCATTACAGAAATTTGCGGCTGCATAAGCAATATACCATTCTTTTCTATTATATGAATAAATACTTAATTTATCATTCTTTTGAAAACCTAAGGCTGTAAGAGACTTAGCTACATCCATTGTCTGATTACAAAATTCAGACCATGTTGTTGTATTCCAATCACCAGAATTGTTCTTTGATGATAATGCAGGTTCATCTGCATATTTCTTTGCATTGTCAATCAGGCAATCAGAAGTCGTAGGAGTAGACATAATCCATAATATACAACCAGATTATATTAAGTTTAAGTTAAAGTCTTAAAAGTTTAGACTTCGCAATAACAAATTCTTCTTCACTAAGAATACCGCTTTCTCTCATTTCAGCTAATTGAACTAATTTTGACATTAACTCATCCTCACTGGAATCATCGATTGAAGCCTCGGAAGTTGCTTTTTCCATTTCATTTCTTTCAATTCTTCTCTCATTAGGAGTCATCTCACTCTCAATTATACGAGCTTCGCGTGCTGAACGTCGTGCCTGTTGTATTGATACAAGAAAATCAAGATGATTTCCTGATTTAAAGCTGGATTGAGCTGAATTGAAATACTTCTTAGCTGTTGTTGTATCTAAATTTTCACTCGAAGCTTTCTCAATCCTTTTTTTAGTATGGATTAATAACCGTTTCAAATAGGGCTCAAGACTATATTTGCAAACACCACCTTTACCCCCCAATAATACAGAACCTCCTCCGCTCGCCATAACTCCCTTAGGCGCTTGTCTGGGTCTAAATCCCCAAACTTTTCTCCCTTCTTTTGTAAATAAAGTTACCTTTGAAGACGACTCACCGATTGTAACAAAGTCTGCAGTCTGTGTCATATCTATCCAAAGAGGTTGTCTATCGAAAGTCTTCTCCCAAAGAATACGTGAACTTTTAACACCAAAATAGAAAGTCCTATCACTTGTCAAATAGCCAATATAGTCTCCATTAGAACTTATACAAGTTTGTATTACCTCACCTGATGTCTCCTTGGCCCATAAAATTTCACCTTTACGATCATATAAATATAAATGTGAGTAATCTGTACCTGCAAGAATAAATTGACCATCTGAAGAAACATTAACTGTATTCACAGGAAAATCTGAATTACTAAGATGAGTTTCCCATCGAACTTTACCTTTTCCATCATAAACAATCAACCGACCTAAAGAAGTACCTACTGCAATTATGTCTCCATTAGATGAAATGCTAGTTGAAACTGCTGAACTTTGCAACTCTCTATGCCATAATGATTCACCTGTCCGTTTAACAAGATATACAACCTTCTGGGTACTAGCAATTGACATTTTACCTGTTTTAGTTGAAACTGAAATATCTTTAACTCTACGTATCTTATTATTATTCCAAACCGGACGGCCATTTTGATTTAACAAAGATAAGCCACTTTTGTGGCCAACTCCTGCAAATTTACCGTCTAAACTTATAGATAAAGCTGAAGGAGATGAACCTCCTTGAAATGTCCATAACGGTGTGGCTTCACGCATAATCCAATAATAACCAATTTATTGTAGCATTTAAGGAATTTGGTCAATTCTATAAAATTAAAACTGCTGCTGCAACGGTCGTAGTCCAGTGCCCTTCAGAGTTTACTCTTCCAGTTTGAACAATAGAACGTGTTTTTACGATTCTATTATCTATACTCCAAAGTTCTCTTTTTTCATCCCAAGATGCATCAGGATCGAATCTAATTCCATAAGTTGTCGCAAGCATCTCTGCCGCAAGATCTTCTACATATTCTTCCATACTATCCTCATCCATTTCTATACAATGATGTTCAGAAAGATATCCATAATCTTCCCTATTACGTGGAACTGCCACACCAACACCTGAACTAACCAATGTTGAAGGAACATTGCTTTCAGATCTGGCTAAAACAATAGGAACTACTTGACCTGGTAAAAGTGCCATGACACCTTCGCCTTTATCAACAAATTCGCATTTTGGAGGAAGTATACTGGATACTGTAATCAAATTAAGAGAAGCTATACCTGCATCTCTCAAGGCCAATTCAAAAGATGCTAATTTTTCCTTGTGCATTCCAATGCCTTTAGTTAGGAAAATTTTTTGCGGTACAAAATTCTTTGAATTCACTATTTTCATTAAAATTCCATCTATATAATATTACCATATCAAAATAAAATAAGTTGATTGACGAATTAAGATACGCATATAATTAAATACTGACCCTAAATCGACGACCGTGCAAGAACAGCTTACCAGAAGAATTGCTGGAGAAATAGTAGTCTCGGAAAAACCAGGTGACACGCTGAGAAAGTGGAGAGAAATATTCCATCTTTCACAAAAGGAATTTGCAAATCTTCTAGAAGTAAAACCATCTGTAGTTTGTGATTTTGAAAAAGGTAGAAGAGCTTCACCCGGAATTGGAACTGTTAGAAAATTCGTAGAAACCATGGTTGACTATGATTCAGCTCATGGTGGAAAGATTATGAATAGTATGTCTGATAGAAGAACAAACGAAGCTATTGTAGATATCAAAGAATTCACTAGTGGTGTTACAATAGAAATTATGTTGGAAAAAATTGAAGGTGAAATACTTGCTGGTAGTGAAGAATTAGTCAGTAGACCAATATATGGATATACAATGGTTGATTCGCTAAAGGCAATCACCACATTCAACGCTTTTGGAGAAATGTATGGTTGGTCTAATGAAAGAGCTGTATTCTTTTCAGGAGTACAATATGGAAGGTCGCCTATGATTGCAGTTAGGGCTCATCCTGTAAAACCAAGAATGGTAGTTTACATAAAACCAAAAACCGTTGATCAATTAGCCCCTAAACTAGCTGACATGGAAAGAGTTGTTCTTGTTAAAACAGAACTAGATGAAAAATCAATAATTGAAAAATTGAGGTATCTAAAATAGGAGAAAATATGAATGGAATCGTAAGTTACGGAGCATATGTACCCAGCCACAAAATAGAAACTGGAGAGATAGCATCTGTATGGGGTGCTGATGGGAGTGCTTGGGCTAAAAACCTAAATGTGTACTCAAAATCAGTTCCTGGGCCTGATGAAGATGTGATAACTATCTCTGTAGAAGCAACTAGACAAGCAATGAAAAGAGCTAATCTTAATGGTGATCACATAGGTGCCATTTACACTGGTTCTGAGTCACACCCTTATGCTGTAAAACCAACTTCAACAATCGTAGCTGAAGCAATTGGGGCCACACCTAATCTTACTGCTGCCGATTATGAATTTGCTTGTAAAGCAGGTACTGCTGCAATTCAAACTTGTTTAGGTATGGTTGGAGATGAACAAGTAGAAAATGGAATAGCTATCGGTGTTGATACCTCACAAGGTGCCCCTGGGGATGCATTAGAATATAGTGCCTCTGCAGGAGGTGGTGCTCTTATTATAGGTAAAAAGAACGTTATTGCCGAGATTAATCACACAACTTCCTACACTACAGACACTCCTGATTTTTGGAGACGTGAGGGTCAAAAATATCCTAGGCATGGTGGAAGATTTACAGGCAAACCTGCCTTTTTCAAACATGTAATAAGCTGTGGAATAATGATTATGGAAAAAGCAGGCACTGAAGCAAAAGACTACAATTATGTAGTTACACATCAACCAAATGGTAAATTTCCAATAAGAGCTGCAAAAACTCTTGGATTTACAAATGAACAATTTGAAACTGGTCTTCTCACTCCAAGAATTGGAAATACATATTCAGGAGCTGTGTTTCTAGGTCTTGCTGCGATACTAGATATTGCAAAACCAGGAGACAGAATACTAGCTGTTGCCTACGGGTCTGGTGCAGGAAGCGATGGTTTTGATATAACAGTTACTGACAAAATATCTAAAATGGACCGAAGTGAAACGGTGGAAGATTTAATTTCAAGAATGAAAATAGTAAATTATGCAACATATGCAAAATACAGAGGTAAACTCAACATGGGGGCCACTAAATGAGGGATGTCAGCATAATAGGAATAGGAATTACAAAGTTTGGAGAATTATGGGACAAATCCCTACGTCAATTAGGCCTTGAAACTGGACTTGCTGCGATTAGTGATGCTGGAATTACTAGCAAAGATATTGATGCCCTATACATAGGAAATATGGCGGCAGGATCTACTCTCCAACAGGAGCATGTTAGTGCATTAATGGCTGATTATTGCGGATTAACTAGCCAGAATATTCCTGCCACAAGAGTAGAGGCAGCCTCTGCTTCTGGAGGATTAGCAATCCGGCAAGCATACATGGCTATAGCCGGTGGATTTATTGATATTGCAGTTGTAGGAGGAGCTGAAAAAATGACTGATGTAAGTGACTCTGAATCCTCATATACAGTAAGTATGGGATCTGATGAACAATGGGAATCTAAGGCTGGAGCTACATTTGCATCACTACATGCTATGATGGCGCAAAGTCATATGGCTGAATATGGAACATCAAGAGAAGAATTGTCTGCCGTGTCTGCAAAGAACCATTATCATGCTTCAATGAATCCGATGGCTCAATTTCCATTTGCATTAAGTGCTGAAGCTGTATCAAATTCAGGTATGGTTTCAAGTCCATTAAGGATGCTAGACTGCGCGCCAAATAGTGACGGAGCTGCTGCAGTAGTCCTCTGTGCTACTGAAAAAGCAAAGAAATATAAGAAAAAATCTGTTAAAATTATAGGTTCAGGACAAGCTTCTGACACCTTAAGTTTACATCATCGTAAACACCTAAATCAAATGCCTGCGATAAGAGTAGCTGCAAAAAGAGCATTCAAAAGCTGTGGTAAGAAAGTTGGAGATTTAGATTTAATAGAAATTCATGATAATTTTACAATTTCTGAAATAATTGCTTTAGAAGAAATAGGTGTATTCAAAAGAGGAAAAGCAGCTGCCAACATATTGAAAGGTGAAACCAAACTTGGTGGGAAAATACCCACAAACACAAGCGGAGGACTCAAAGCAAGAGGACATGCGCCAGGTGCAACTGGAATAGCCCAAGTAGTTGAAATTGTTCAACAACTTAGAGGAGAAGCTGGTGACAGACAAGTTAAAGGTGCCAAAATTGGCATGGTAGAAAATCATGGAGGAACTGCGGCAACAGCAGTAATCCATATTTTGGAGGGTGAATAATGTCAGTACCTAGATTCTGGAGAGAATTAGACACACGATACAATCTAATTGGTTCATATTGTAAAATAACTAAAACCTATCACTATCCAAGAAGAAGTTTTAATCCTGAGGCTGGAAGAGAATCAATAGGCAGTATGAAGGATTACCAATTCAAAGGAACAGGAGAAATAATTAGTTCAACAGTTGTTCACCAGGCCCAAACTGGTTACGAAATGTTTGGACCTTATTGCATTGCAATAATAAAACTGGATGAAGGACCACAGATAACTACTCAAATTGTAGATTGTGAACCTGAAAGCGTTAAGCCTGGTATGAAAGTAAAATCTGTATTTAGAAAATTGGGAGAAGATAGTGAAAGTGGAATCCTACACTATGGAACTAAATTCATAGTAAATGAAGATAATGAGGTAGAAGAAACTGAAGAAAATCTGCCTGATATTGAAGTTTAAGCATTCGAAACTTATATATCTGTAGTTAACGAGGGCGCTTATACTAATGGCAAAAAAAGGTGAAAAATTGGAAGACCCACGTAAATGGGTTAAAAATTTAGATATAGAATCCACAGAGGATATTGCCGTTCCTAAAATGCTAATTGATCAAGTAATAGGTCAAGAACAAGGTGTTGAAATTGTAAGAAAGGCAGCTGAACAAAGAAGGCATGTAATGCTAATTGGCGATCCTGGAACTGGGAAATCTATGCTAGCACGCTCAATTTCAGAACTTTTGCCTAAAGAAGAATTACAAGATGTTTTAGTTTACCACAATCATGAAGATAATAATGAACCAAGGGTTAGAGTTGTACCTGCTGGAAAAGGAAAAGAAATAGTTCAAGTTCAAAAAGCTCAAGCGATGATTGAAAAAGAAAAGAAAGCTAAATCTCAAATGCTTATTGTATTTGCAATAATTGGATTTGGTATACTATGGTTCATAACTGCTGGATTTAATCCTATGTACATATTCTATAGTTTGATTGCAGCTGCTTTCGTTTTCATGGCAATGAGATATACAAACCAGAAAAATGAAAATGCAAACATACCCAAAGGTCTTGTTTTACATGAAAAAGAAATGACTGCGCCCTTTGTAGATGCGACTGGCACACATGCAGGGGCATTGTTGGGTGATGTAAGACATGATCCTTTCCAATCAGGAGGGCTTGAAACCCCGGCACATGATCGTGTAGAAGCGGGAGCTATTCATAAAGCTCACAAAGGTGTTCTATACATTGATGAAATTAATTTACTAAGAATTGAATCACAACAATCATTATTGACAGCTATTCAAGAAGGCGAATTTTCTATTTCTGGGCAATCCGAAAGATCTGCTGGAGCAATGACGAAAACTGAACCAGTCCCATGCAATTTCGTACTTGTAGCCGCAGGAAATCTAGATGCTATTCAAGGAATGCATCCTGCATTAAGGAGTAGAATCAGAGGTTATGGATATGAGGTTTATATGAACTCAACCATTCCAGATTCACAAGAAAATAGAGAGAAAATAGTCAGATTCATTGCCCAAGAAGTAGCTAAGGATGAAAAAATTGGTCACTTTTCTAAAGAAGCAATCGGAGAAATTCTACATGAAGCCCAAAGGAGAGCTGGAAGACAATTACATCTAAGTCTTAGATTAAGAGAATTAGGTGGTCTAGTTAGAGTTGCAGGTGATATTGCAAGAGAATTGGAAGAGGAAATAATCACTGCGGAGCATGTAATCAAAGCAAAAACTATTGCAAAGCCATTAGAGCAACAGATTGCTGATCGATATGTTGAACGTAGAAAAGATTACAAAACTTATTCAATTGAAGGATCTGAAATAGGAATGGTTAACGGATTAGCTGTAATGGGTGCAAATTCAGGAATGTCTGAAATGGCAGGAATAATGATGCCTATTGTTGCTGAAGTCACACCTGCTCAATCAAGAAACAGAGGTAAGGTTGTAGCTACTGGTAAACTTGGAGAAATTGCCAAAGAAGCTGTTGAAAACGTTTCAGCTTTGATAAAAAAATATACTGGTGAAGATATTTCTAAATATGATATTCATGTTCAATTTGTAGGAGCTTATGAAGGTGTTGAAGGTGATTCAGCCTCAGTATCTATTGCTACTGCCGTAATTTCTGCTCTTGAAAATGCTGAGGTCGACCAAACCATCGCACTTACTGGATCACTTAGTGTAAGAGGACAAGTACTTCCTGTAGGTGGCGTAACTGCAAAAATAGAAGCTGCTGCCGAGTCTGGCGTTACGAAAGTATTGATACCTGCAATGAATATGCAAGATGTTCTCTTAGAGTCAAAATACAAAGACATGGTCGAAGTTATTCCTGTTGCTACATTGAAAGATGTATTAGATAATATATTGGTTGCAGGAGCAAAAAAAGATGGACTTTTAAAGAACCTTACCAAATTTCTACCAGGCACAAAGATATCAACTAACCTAGGGAATCCAACTGCTTAATATTCTCTAACTTCTCCAAATTCTTTCAAAACATCTACTACACTAGGAAGATCATCTGAAGTAGCTACAATGGATGTACCTAGATGGGCTACTGATGATACAGCCCCAATAGGCATCTTATCAATTATTTGAGATAAATTGTCATTAATTAATCCTGCCTTCTCTGTAAACAAACGACCTATTTTAATTGCAGACCTCAAATTTACACTATTAAATTGAATTCCCATGGCAGCTGAATTTATGATTTCAATCCACCCCTCATCAGATATAATATCTGAGGTGTTCCTGCCTAAACCAGATAGACAAACTACAAATTTTTCCTTTATGGGAATACAATCAACTTCACTGTTGTAACCAGGTGTATTTCTAATTATTATAGAAGGAAAACTAGTCTGCCTAATTGATTCAGATATCGCAACAACGTCCCCTAAACCTGTTTTTAATTCAACTTCAGCTTTATGAGCTGCTTTTACACATAAATCAAGATTTTTTTCTAATTCTAAACATGCAGCTAGAGCTGAAGCCCCAGAAATTCCAAAACCTGAACCTAAAGGTAAATCATGTCTAAGATAAATGGTTAAACCTTTATCTTTAAATCCTATTAATTCTACAGCTCTCAAAGTTACTGGATCCTCAACTTCTTTACCTTTCCTTACAACTACATTATGCTTAATTTCAGATTGTTCTTTTACAACAGCACAGTGAACTCCCTGAGGTAAAACTAAACCAATGCCAGTTGAACCCATTTCCAATAAATCACTATTGGGCCACACTGCAAACGTCAAACTTACATGACCTGGAGCGAAACTCATAAAATTTCCTCATAAAGATCTATTGTTTTTTCTATAGTTCTTGACCAAGTTCGTTCTTTTGTGGCATAAGAAAAAGCTGAACTGGCCAGCTCATTCAAAAGTTTATCATTATCTATTACCTTAGAAATTGCATCAGACATTTGCCCTGGTCTTACTAGTAATGCATGACCTTGTGTTGCTTCTTTAACAGAAGGTAACAATGTTGCAACAACGGGAAGTTTACATCCCATATATTCATAAATTTTTAAGGGGGAAAAACCATAATCCACATTCGGGTAAGGAGCTAAACCCACATCAGCCTCAACTAACAATCTAGGAACTTCTTTTCTACTAAGGCGTCCAATGTGATGAAGATTGGCTACATTGGGCATATTTTCCCCATAGCCTCCTCCAGCCACTACAACATTTATTGAAGAGTTTTTTTCTGCAATATCGCCCAATTCCTTGATTCCATGCCAAGGACCCAATGCACCAACAAAAACTACCATCTTCCCCTTCAAATTTAATTTGTCTTTAATTCCCAAAGGTTCAACTTCAGGATTAAACAACTCGTCATCATAACCATTTTGAATAACTGAGAAATTTTTGGCTTTAGGATTCCATTTTGAAATTTGATCTCTCAATATAGAACTAACTGTGAAACCTCCATCTGCTAGTTCTATTTGATTACGGCAAGAACGAATTGCTTTTTCATGATAAGGCCAAAGTTTAGCAATCTTAGTTGCAGATAATTCAGAACGCATCCAATTATCATCTACTTGAAGAATTGATTTTACACCCACTTCAGATGCTGCCTGTACTCCTGAACCTGCAAAAATGTAACCTCGGTCATGTACAATATCAAATTTCTCAGATTTTAATATGCTTACAACATTTTGATAGGCATGTTTTGTAAAAATTATCCTTTCAAAAGGTATTCCGGGATTTACTATAGGAAAAAAATTTAAATTAGGATGAAATTCAATTTCTTTTGAAGCTTTTTCGTCATACCTACATAGTAAAGTTACTTCTATTCCTGACTTAGCTAAACCATTAGCTAAAGCTAATTGATGAAGTGTCTGACCCAAAGTGTCCGGAACCCTCACAGAGGGCGCTACCATCAAAACTTTCACAAATATATAGGAATGAACAGGTTTTAGAAGTGTCGCCATAGGCCTTTGTGGCAAATATAGCTGTAATTTGCGATCGCGAATTCTTTAAACCATTTGATCAAAGAGTTTACAAAGAAGTTTGTAGCATGAAAAAAGCAGGTCATAATATTGAGATTATAACACCGCATAAATCGACGAAAGAAAAGATTTTTGAGAATATCAGATGTCATTGTATTTCAAGTAACGGAGTACCGAGTTCAATAGCATTGAAAATGCTGAACAAAGCATTAAGTGGAGAATATGATTTATTTTATTGTCATGAATTAGATCCTCTGATTTACAGTACTGTTTTAAAAGGGCTTACTAAAAAACCAGTCATATGGGACTGCCATGAATACTTAGTTCCGATGAAACTAGAGTTACAAGGTAAAATAGCTTCAATATTAACTGATTTAGCAATACGTTTTTGTGCACCAAAAGTAGATCAAATAATAACTGTTGATAACCGCCTAGCAAGGGATCTTACAAGATTTGGAAAAGTTGCAGTTATTCCAAATTATCCTAAAGTATCAGATTTTGATTTTAAATTAGATAAAAAAAGGAATAATGAGATTGTAGCCCTTTATGTTGGCAGTCTTACTGAAAAACGAGGGATAAAGGTCATGCTGAAAAGTATAAAGAAAGTAAGAATCAAAAATAAAATAAAACTTAGAGTGGCTGGAGGATTTTATGATGAAGAATTAGAATTATGGGCCAAAGAATATGATAAAGAAAATAATCTTGAAGTTGAGTGGTTAGGTTGGGTAGATTACAAAGAACTAGCGCCTATTATCAATACATCTGATTTCGGCCTTTTTATGAACCAACCTGGACCTAGATATCTCAAAGGATTACCAACCAAAATATTCGAGTATATGCTTATGGGGCTGCCAGTTGTATCAGCTACAGGCCCTCTACTGAAATCTCTAATTTTAAGAAATAAGATAGGTTTAACTGTCGATTCAACAAATATAGATTCAATAGCTAAAGGAATAGAAAAAATGATTAAATTGAAGAATTGGGAAGAAATGGGGAAAAGAGGACAAAAATTAGTTACTACAAACTATTGCTGGGAAGCAAAAGAAGACAAACTACTAAATATTATAAGCAAATTAACTAGATGCTAATATTTTATAGTCGCGGAAAACTATACTAACTCCAGCATAATAAGGGTGGTCCTAATCTGGTAAGATTAAAAAAATAAGGTGTCAAATGGCAAGTCAACCACAAAGTTATGGTTCTATACGTGAATTTCTAGATAATTTGCCAAGTCAACCATGCATTTGGCAACCTGAAAATGCAAACATTTGTGTTACTTGTCTGAGGATAAATGAGCCTGTTGCAAGAGTTTGTTCTGTTTGGGCACAGGCTCTTGAAGAAGCACCATTAGAAGAAATAGATTTCGAAGAAGAAGTTCGATCTCTCCCCTCTGTAGTTGAAGTAGAAGACGAATTTGAAATGGTGGAAAGTGTGCCTCAAGCCTTTGAAGCTTCTACTACTGTTGCTGAAATAGATGTTGTCGAAACCAGTACTGACTGGGACATGCCTATGGAGCCAGCTATTGTTGAAACAACTGAACCAGTGGCGGAAACTGCGGTTGCTGAACCTATTGCTGTTGAAGAAACTCAAGAAGTAGCTGAAGCTGCGGTTGCTGAACCTA
>CAZYZI010000014.1:0-23841 GCA_964651915.1 uncultured archaeon
TTCCTATTATGAGTTTGGGCCCTGTGTTCCCAAATGTAAATTCCTTGCCAAGTACCTAATGACAACTTCCCATTAACAACAGGGACTGTTTCAGAAGTACTGGTCAAAGCTGAACGAATATGTGCTGGCATATCATCCTTACCTTCCATATTATGAACATAAGGAAAATCTTCAGGTGCTAATTTAGAAAAAATAGTCTCAAAATCTTCCCTTACCGAAGGATCATAATTCTCCTGAATAACTAAACTTGCACTTGTATGTTTAATGAATAAATGGCAAACACCATTCTGGATATCTGAACTTGTAACAAAATCCTGCACATGACTTGTAATATCCAAAAAAGATTTAGGATCCGTTCGAAACTCTAACGAATCTTGTGATACTGCCATAGAAACTAATTAAGAGAGCCTCAAATAAGACTTCATGCTAACAATTATAGGTCTAGGTCTTGGAGGGCCAAACTCGATAACTATGGATGGCGTAATTGCCCTTAGTTTATCAGAGCATATCTTCTATGAAACATACACCTCTCCAATTCATTCTGATACCTTAGAATGGATTAAACTAAAATCAGAAAAAGAACCTATTCATCTCTCTAGGAGTCAAGTTGAAGAACCTAAAGAATTAATTGATTTAGCAAAGAAAACAAATGTATCATTACTGATTGTAGGTGACTCATTATCAGCTACAACACATGTAAGTTTGTTATTAGAATGTAAAAAGAATAACATTGAATCTCACGTAATACACAACGCATCAGTTCTTACTGCTGTTGCTGGAGTTTTAGGATTACAACATTATAATTTTGGACCGGTGGCTACACTCGTCCTACCCGAAGGAGATTACAGGCCATTAAGTCCTATTGACAAAATTAAAACTAATATGAAAAATGGAAACCACACATTAGTCCTTTTAGATATTAAAGCAGACAATCCAGATACGAAACCAATATACATGACTGCATCCCAAGCTGCTGAGCAAATGATTGAAGCTGGAATAGAAAAGAATACAAAAGTTGCCGTAGCTGCTAGAGTGGGAAGGGAAGACCAAAAATTATGGTATGGAAAACTGAAATATTTGGCAAATAGAGACATCGGAAAAGAACCTCACAGTGTAGTAGTTCCTTCTAAATTACACTTCAATGAAAAGGCCTTCCTCGAGAGCCTCTAACCGTTCCTGTTTTAAGCCCCCTTTGAACTGGTTCTGCCTAGATGCAGGGATGGATTGCACTAGAGAACGGTTCTGTTTTTTTTGGTGACTCATTTGGTTATCCAAAAACAGTGGAAGGAGAGCTCGTTTTCAACACATCAATGACGGGCTACCAAGAAGCTCTTACAGACCCAAGTTACGCAGGTCAAATCCTAATGTTTACATTTCCTCAAATAGGAAATTATGGTTGTAATAAGGAAAACTACGAATCTGATAAAATACAAACCAAAGCATGCATTGTCAAAGAATGGTGTAGAAACCCACATCAAGGCGAAGAAAATTTTGATGACTGGTTAACTCGAGAAAAAATTCCAGGGTTAGAGGGAATAGATACTAGAAAATTAACTATCATAACTAGAGAATCTGGAACTTTAAGAGCTGTAATTAGCACCGATGGAAAAATGACCCCAGAAGAAGGCGTCAAAAGGGCTAAGAAAATGGAGTGGCCATCAGATTCAAACTTAGTGGCCGAAGTATCAACAAAAAAGATTTACAAACAGGGGAAAAAAGGACCTAATGTAACCTTGTTCGATTGGGGAGTTAAGCAATCAATTGTAACTAATTTAGCTGAAAAGAATAAAGTTACAGTAGTACCTTGGAATTATACTATTGAACAAGTTCGAAAGACAAAACCCGACCTAATATTCATGAGTAATGGTCCCGGAGATCCAGATCATCCTGAAATGGAAAGTGTTGTTAAAAATATAAAAGCCTTAGTAAAAGAATATCCAACAATTGGTATATGCTTGGGACATCAAATTTTGGGACTCGCTCTAGGTGGTGAAACCTACAAACTGAAATACGGCCACAGGGGAGGTAATCAACCTGTAAAACATGTGAATACAGAGATTGTATACATTACATCCCAAAACCATGGATTTGCCCTACATAAATTACCAAAGAATGTTCGTGAAACATTCATTAATTTGAATGATGGAACCTGCGAAGGAATAAGTGGGAAGAATTGTTGGTCTGTTCAGTTCCATCCTGAAGCAGCACCTGGCCCTATGGATGCAAATGTTTTATTTGAAAAAGTAGGAGAAATGATTAATGGATAAAATGAAAATTCTGGTACCTGGTGCAGGACCTATAATTATAGGTCAGGCGGCTGAATTTGATTATTCTGGATCACAATGCTGTTCAGCCTTGAGAGAAGCTGGACACAAGGTAGTACTCGTTAATTCAAACCCTGCAACTATACAAACAGATCCAGATACTGCAGATATTGTCTATATTGAACCTTTAACAGTAGAATCTGTAGGGAAAATAATTGAAAAAGAAAAACCTGATGCCATTATACCAGGAATGGGTGGCCAAACTGGACTTAATCTTACAGTAGGATTAGAAGAAAAAGGAATTCTGAAAAAACACGGAGTTAAAATTCTAGGAACTTCACTAAAATCAATAGAGATGGCTGAAGATAGAGACCTCTTCCGCAAGAGAATGGTAGAAATTGGAGAGCCTGTAGCAAAAAGTGGAATTGCTAAGACAATAAACAATTCATTGAAACTAGCCAAGAAATTGAATTATCCTGTTGTTGTGAGACCTGCATTCACATTAGGAGGTACTGGAGGAGGTATTGCTTATGACAAGGAAGAATTGGAAATTATTGCCGGAAGGGGCTTAGCCCTTTCACCTGTAAAGCAATTGCTTATAGAAGAATCAATTTTGGGTTGGCTAGAATTTGAATTTGAGGTTTTAAGAGATAAAGACAATAATGCAATAATCGTTTGTTCAATGGAAAATTTAGATCCAATGGGAGTCCATACTGGAGAATCAATTGTAGTTGCTCCAGCACTGACATTACCTGAAAGAGCCTATCAAAAATTGAGAACCTCTGCACTAAAAGTTGTGAAGGGTTTGGGGATAGTTGGAGGATGCAATGTTCAATTCGCTTACAACTCAAAGACGCAAGACTACATCTTAATCGAAGTAAATCCAAGAGTTTCAAGGTCTTCAGCTTTAGCTTCTAAAGCGACTGGCGTCCCAATAGCTAGGATTGCATCTATGCTTTGTTTAGGTCATAAATTACATGAATTATCTAATAGAGTTACCGGAAACACTAGTGCCGCATTTGAACCATCAATCGATTATGTTGTTACAAAAATTCCAAGATGGCCATTTGACAAATTCAAACTAGCTGACAGAGAACTAGGAACGCAGATGAAATCAACCGGAGAAACTATGTCTATTGGTAGAACCTTTGAAGAATCACTAATGAAGGCATGGAGATCCATAGGCCAAGGTGAAGGATATCCTGAAGAACCAAATTGGAGTGAAAGAAAGCTAAAAAAGAATCTCAGCACACCAAATGATAGAAGATTATTAGCTATTTGGACTTATTTACTGAAAGATGGTGCAACCCAAAAAAGTATAGATAAAGTTTGCAAAATAACTGAATTCCACGCTTTCTTTATCGAACGAATTGCCAATCTAGTAAGACTGCAAATTAAAGTAAAAGAATGCACTAAAACGGTTCCTGATAATTTGATTATCGAACTAAAAAGAAATGGATTTGGAGATAAGCATATTAGTCATTTAACTGGAATAAATCAAGATAAAATAAGAAAACAAAGAAAAGGATTGGGAATTACATCTAGCTTCCTTATGGTAGATACTTGTGCTGGAGAATTTGAAGCGAAAACACCATACTTTTACTCAACATATGTAGACCAAAAAACCAAAGTAGAAACTGGTAAAAGTGTTGTTATTCTTGGATCTGGGCCAATAAGGATAGGGCAAGGAATAGAATTCGATTATTCTACAGTACATGGAGTTCAGGCTGCAAGAAATGCAGGATATGAAGCCGTAGTAATAAATAATAACCCAGAAACGGTTTCAACAGATTTTGATGCTTCCGATAGACTTTACTTTGAACCATTAGACAGGGAATCTATTTTCGAAATATTAGACTTGGAAAAACCATACGGAATTGTTTTACAATTAGGAGGGCAAACTGCTGTAAATTTGGCCACACATATAGAAAAATACATCAAAGATGAAAAACTCAAAACAAAGATATTAGGAACAACTGTTGATAATATGGAGCTAGCTGAAGACAGAGGTAAATGTGGTAAAATCATGGAAAAAGCTGGCATAAATATGCCAGAATGGGCTGCCGCAGAAAATTCAGAAGAAGTTGTTGCATATGCTGGGAAAATAGGATATCCTGTTCTTGTTAGGCCTTCCTTTGTTCTTGGAGGAAGAGGTATGGAAATAGTACACAATAAAACAGAACTATTGAAGTATCTAAAATTAGAAACACATGCAGCACCTGACAAACCTGTCTTGGTAGATAAATTCCTCGAAGGAGCTGTCGAATTAGATGTTGATTTGATCTCTGATGGAAAAAATGTGGTTATCGGAGCAATTATGGAACAAATTGAAATGGCTGGAGTACATTCAGGAGATAGTGCCTGTGTAATGCCCCCACAATCTCTAGACAGAAACACTGAAAAGGAAATAATTGAAATATCTAAGAAAGTAGCTAAAGCTCTGAACATTATTGGAGCTGCAAATTTACAACTAGCAATAAAAGATCAAAAAATATACCTTCTAGAAGCAAATCCAAGAGCTAGTCGAACCCTACCCTATGTAAGCAAATCTACTGGTTATCCTATGGCAAGGATTGCTGTCAACCTAATGTTAGGAGAAAAAATCAAAAATCTACCTGATATTATACCGATGGAAGGAGCATCTGTCAAAGTGCCTACCTTTTCTTGGTTAAAAATAACGGGACTAGATACTGTATTAGGACCTGAAATGAAATCAACTGGTGAAGCAATGGGTCATGGGCCAAATTTTGGAACTGCATATCTCAAGGCAATGAAAGGTGGAAACAAAAAATTGCCAACTAAAGGAACAGTATTCCTTTCAATATCAAATAAATTAAAATTAGAATTCGGTAATATTGCACAAGAATTAATTGATTTAGGATTTAAATTCATCGCAACAAAGGGAACTGCAGCTCATCTTCGTAAAAAAGGAATCAAGAGCAAAGTAATTTGGAGAATTTCAGACAAAAAACAACCAGATATACTCTCTGTAATGAGAAAAGAAGATGTAGATTTAATCATTAACCTTCCAACAGGTAGGAGAGCTGCCACTGATGGTGCTCAAATGAGAAGATTGGCCGTTGAATTAGGAATTCCATTCATAACTACATTAACTGGAGCAAAAGCAGCAATACACTCTTTGAAAGAAGGGGAATTAAATTATCTAAAACCTCTAAAAAAGATAACATATTAGGCATTATATGTGGTTCTTTTAAATAGGACATTACCTAGAGATGGGTATATTGATTATGACAGAATCCGATAAAGTCATTAAGAATAAAAGCAGAACATTTTCAAGTGACTTAAATGAATATTATATTGAAGTCAAAAATGAATTTGAGAGGCATCTCAAAAGAGAACTTAGTAAAGAACCTGAAGGAATAAGACCATTATTAGAAAAAGGAGTTAAAGGTGGAAAACAGCTTCGACCGGTGTTATGTAGATTAGTTTCTGATTCACTTGGAGGGGACCCCCATTCGGCATTTGAATGTGGCATGGCATTGGAGATGATCCATTCGGGAACTCTAATACACGATGATTGGTTAGATGGAGATGTATTCAGGAGAGAGGCACCTGCATTATGGCGTGAATTAGGACCAAGAACTGCAGTCATAGTAGCAGACCTAATGGTAGCGACTGGGTCATTGCATGGGGCTGAATCTATAGCAACTGGAAAAGCATTAGCAAGATGTGGTAGACATCTGACAGAAGGGGCTATTGCTGATTTCACAGATAAGGCAGAATACAGTGAAGCAGTTTATATGGATAGAATAAAAAGGAAAACCGGGGCACTCTATAGTGTAGCAGCAGAATTAGGGGCATTAGTTTCACCGAGAACAGACCTTGCCCAAGATATGCAGAAATTTGGAGAAACTGTGGGTATTATCTATCAAATAACTGATGACTATATTGATCTTCTAAATTCTCTAATAACTAAAACCGCAATTGGTGATTTGGCAATGGGAATACCTACGCTTCCTGTAACTAGACTAAGCAGATATGTAGAATACAAAGAAGCTATCAGAGAATTCATAAAATCTGGAAATGCTGAGAAACTGATTAAAATCGTGAAAGTGGATGATGCCCATAATATATTTGAAGAATTGATATCTCCTTGGCAAGAAATGTCTCGTAAACACCTAGAAAACGTCCCTGACTCATCAATCAAGTCGCTCTTGGAACAAGTACCTATAGCATTTTCTAATGAATTAATTGCCAGTGATAAAACTAAAGTCCACGTAGATGCCTTCTAGGTGGCTTAGTTACTTTGACATCTCCTTTGACAATAGTATTAGGATCAAGTGGCTTACTATTTCCAGTGTAAACCAAAAATGAGTTTATCTTACTAAACTCTAAACCTTCTTGGTGACACGAATTTTTCATTCGAGATCGAAAAGAATTCTTTTTAGTGATATTACTTCCCTTAGGGGTTAAACCATTCCATAACTTTTCAAACTGTTGGTATTTCTGACTTTTCTTGTCAATCATCCCATCAAAGCTGTAGAAGCCTCCTTACAAAGTTCAAAGAGAGATTCCCAATACAATGGGAAGAATACAGCAAGTAATAGAATAATTCCTAATGAAATATATCTAACATTATTAGGGAATACGACAACATCAGAACCTTCAGGATCATAAAGATACATATATCTCATAATTTTCAAGTAATAATATAGAGATAAAGCTGAATTCAAAACTCCACCAATAACCAAGACAATTAACCAAGAGTTACCTGCCATACCTGCATTTAGAGTTCCGTAAAACAAGAAAAACTTACTAATGAAACCAGCAAAAGGAGGAATACCCACTAATGATAACAAACAAACTGTCATTGCTAAAGCCAGAAGTTGAGAACGTTTAGCCAAACCCTTGTAGGAATCTAAACTGTATCCTAAACCTACAGCACCAACACATCCAACTACAACAAAAGCCCCACCTTTCATGAAGGCATGTACTAATGTATGGGCAATCGCTCCAGACATTGCCTCCCCTGTAAGTGCAGGAATTGCAATCATAATATAACCAGCTTGAGCGATTGAAGAATATGCTAACATCCTTCCAATATCATTTTGAGATATAGCTGCCAAATTACCTACTGTCATAGAAGCTAAAGCAATAATTCCAATAACTAATTCCCATTCTTCAGAAACGGAATCAAGTGTAAAAACAAATACTCTAAAAACGGCCACAAAACCCATTGCTTTACTAGCTGCAGCAAGTAATGTTGTAACTGGAGTAGGAGCGCCCTCGTAGACATCGGGGGCCCAAGCATGGAAAGGAACAACAGCAATTTTGAAACCTAATCCAGCTATTATAAACAAACAAGAAATAAAAATGGTCTCACTAAAGTTACCCGCTACAACACCGGTACCTAATCCATCCATGAAAGCATTAATACCGTCAAATGTTAGATATCCTGTAATTGCATAAAGGAGAGAAATACCATAAAGTGTTAAAGCCGATGAAAAAGCTCCAATTAGTAAATATTTGGCACCAGCCTCTGTAGACTTATCATCTTTTTTCCTGTATGCTACCAAGCCATAACTACTGAACGCAGAAATTTCTATACCCAAAAATAAAGTTAGGAAATCATTTGCTGAGGCCGTTACTAACATACCTAATGTGCTTGAAAGTAATAATGTATAATATTCGGCCTGATGAGGTTCACTTTCATCAAAATAAGTTGTACTAACTATAGATACCACTAAGGCAGTTAAAACAAAAATAATTTTGAATAATTGTGAAAATGCATCTATCTTAAAATGATCATAGAAAATATATGTGGATACTTCTCTATCCATAGATAGTGAATCTGGATAATACCAAGAAAGAACCAAGAACAAGAATGAACCACCTAGTGTTAAATTTGAACAAAGAGAAAATGATTTGTTGTTCTCAGTTAAAATATACAAAGCTGGAATTGCCATTATACTAGCTATAAGCAAAATCTCAGGCAAAAATAATGCTGAACTATTCATCAGAGGACCCCCATAAAATTAAGAATATCATAACAAGCAACGCTAATTGGGTCCATTAAATAATGTGGGAATATTCCAAACAAGACTGCTAATAAAATTATGATAAACATAGGATACATCTCATACCATGGAGCCTCATGAACATCTTTGATATCTATTTGATCACTATCTGGACCAAATATAGCTCTTTGTAATGCCCACAAATGATAACCTGCTGTAAGAACCATTCCAAATATTGGGAGAAGTAACCAATAACCATGTGACTCAAAGAATGCAATAAAAACAGACAATTCAGCAACAAATACAGCCATACCTGGCAAACCAAGACTTCCCATAAATATAACAACAAAAATTCCCGCAGTATTAGGTTGATGTTTTGCTAATCCTCCCAATTTTGGAATATCTCTTGTACCTACTTGATGCAAAAGAACACCAGCCACCATAAACATAGCTGGGCTAAGAATACCATGAGCGAACATCATGAATACAGCACCAGCCAAACCCAATTCCGTCATTGTAGCAACCCCTAACAATGCTACACCCATATGTGAAACACTAGAATACGCAACCAGTTTCTTCAAATCAGTCTGTCCTAAACTTAATGCTGCACCATATAAGATGGAAACAATGGCCAAAACAACCATAACTGGTACGAAATACTCAGCACCCAGTGGAGCTACTGGCAATGCAGCTCTAATTAACCCATAAAGACCCATTTTCAACATAACTCCTGCCAAAAGGATAGAACCTGCAGTAGGTGCCTCCACATGTGCATCTGGTAACCAAGTATGCCAAGGAACTGATGGTATCTTAACTGCAAATCCTATAAACAAAGCAGCAAAAACCCATATTTGGAAATTTTCAGAGAAATTACTATTTTGTTTTGCTATTTCAATCATAGAAAAAGTTTCAGCACCAGTTTCAAAGTATAAGGCCATGAAACCAACAAGCATTATTACAGAAGCTGTAAAAGTATAAATGAAGAATTTAATAGAGGCATAACGTCTATTTTCTCCACCCCAGATTGCTATCAAGAAAAACATAGGGATTAGAACAATTTCCCAGAAAACATAAAAGACGAAATAATCCAATGTAATAAACACACCAAAGAGAGCTGTCTGCATAATCAAAAGAAGTGCAAAGAATAAAGCTGGCTTCTCCTTCTCATGCCAAGCAAATATAACTGTTAAAGGCCCAATAATCCCTGTTAAGAGTACCATTGGCGAACTTAGACCATCTACTCCAAGAAGCAAAGAAATACCAAAATTTGGCGCCCACTCATATTCTTCCATTAAACTATAACCAGATTTAGAACCAGTCTTAAAAAATACAATAAATGATATTATTAAAGTGAAAAGTGTAGTGAAAAGTGCAATAATTCTTGGAGCATTAGGGCTATCTCTAAATCCAAATGTCCACAATGATCCA
This sequence comes from uncultured archaeon, assembly GCA_964651915.1. GTDB lineage: Archaea > Thermoplasmatota > Poseidoniia > MGIII > CG-Epi1 > CG-Epi1. The sequence goes on from CAZYZI010000014.1 coordinate 9,671, forward strand.
ATAAGTGGAAAAATTAACAGATATGAAAGCCAAGGGAAATCTCCAAATTCCATAGTAATTTCTGGAGCACTCTGAATTATGATTTCTCCCCTCATCTGCATTCCGGCATGAGGCTCACATACGTAGTAAAGTGTGCCATCTTCTACCGTCAAATTAGATGGAAGTGACCACTCACCTCCATCCTGTGGCTCTCCAGAACGGAAACCTGAATTGTAAGCCAGAGCCTCAGAATCATCAACCTGTGCTACATTATGAGGCATACCAGGAGTCCAAACAAATGTTACATTATCACCTGGTGATATTTTAAGAACTGCAGGACTGAAAACATAAGCATCAGACTCAATTCCAACCATAACTGTATGATCCTCTGCTGAAGCCATAGGAAGTAAAAACAAAACCAATAGCAAACTCAAAACGTACCTCATAAGGACCACCCCATAAACGGCATAATTATTCGAATAAGAAGCACCAAAGCTCCAAGTCCACCTACTGTAAGCGAAGCATAATGGCCTGTGAAACCTGAATTCAATTGTCTAACTTGCTGACTTAAAAATTGAGAAACGCACGCTACTCCATTCACGATACCATCGATTATGTGAATATCAAACCAATCACAAGCCCTTGCGAAAGTATCCCAAGTACGTAAACCAAACCAATTGAAAAATTTGGATATATATAAACGATTAAGCAGGAAAGTATGCAATTTACTTGTAGCAAAATTCTCTGCTATGAAATCAGTTGAAAATGCTGACTTACCATCTTCTCCTCTTCTATAGAATAATATTCCGAAGAAAATACCCGTTAGACCAACTAAGACTGATAAATGAGTCAATGATGACAATAATATATGAGATATAATATCCCACTGGATAAAACCGTCAGAACCATGATGTTCGCCATAGTAAACTCTAGCACCGAATCCATCACCCAAAACTAAAGCTAAACCTGAAAAGACTGCAAGAGTGGCTAATATCATCAAAGGAATCGTCATAACTAATGGAGCTTCGTGAGCGTTTGATTTTACTTTTTCAGACTTCAACTCCCAATTGCCAGTTTCATCATGGTCCTTAGATTTAACCATTTTTTCAACTATACGGCTTTCAGGTCCACTGAAAGTCATCATCCATAATCTTGTCATATAGAAGGCAGTCATAGCTGCAGTAAGCAATGCTAACCACCACAAGAATCCAAATGTTCCATTGTGTAAACCATTATGATGTACTGATTCTAAAATTTCATCTTTAGACCAGAAACCTGACAAAAGTGGGAAACCAGCTATTGATAAAACTCCTAAACCCATAGTAGTAGAAGTAATAGGCATTGAATTACGAAGACCGCCCATCTCCCTCATATCTTGAGTATGGACTGAGTGAATAACTGCACCTGCACCAAGGAAAAGAAGAGCCTTGAAGAAAGCATGATTCATCAAATGAAATAGACCAGCCATGTAACCCTGGGCATGAATTTCAAGACCATGATCAGCTGCATACCAAGCCGCCCAGGCTCCAGTACCTAACGCAAGAAACATGTACCCTAATTGAGAAATAGTAGAATACGCTAATACCCTCTTAATATCATTCATGACCATAGCCATACTTGCTGCAATAAACGCTGTAACTGCACCAGTTGTCGCAATGTAAATTGCTGTATCTGGACTATGAACTATCAAAGGATATGTACGCGCAACCAAGAAAACCCCGGCTTTAACCATAGTTGCAGCATGTATCAACGCTGAAACTGTTGTTGGGCCCTCCATAGCATCTGGAAGCCAGAAATGTAGAGGGAATTGCGCTGATTTCCCAACGGCCCCACCAAATATACAAAGTGTGGCCCATTTTAATTCAGTAGCATTAGCTGCTAACATATCCGGATCATTGAAAAGTTCTGAATACCTAAGTGTACCAAATGTATTGAAAAGTATAACCAAACCTAATAACAAAAATACATCTCCAACACGAGTAACCAAGAAAGCTTTCTTTGCAGCTGAAGCTGCTGAAGGCTTCTCATACCAAAAACCAATTAGAAGGTAAGAGCAAACACCCACTAACTCCCAGAAAATAAACATCAACAAGAATGAATTAGCAATGACCAGCCCTAACATAACACCTACAAAAAGAGCAATTTCTGCAAAATATCTTACTTGGCGGTCACCTTCATCATGCATGTAACTTATTGAGAAAACAACAACCAAATAAGATACCAAACCAACCACTAACAATAATAAAGCTCCAAGAGCATCAACGTAGGTACCAAATTCAAAAGCATAGGTTTGTCCACTAAACCATATTCTTGTAGATTCTACAAATTTACCGTGCAATGAATCTGCAATTAGAACATCATAAGCAAGTGCCAGAGAAAATACAGATGAAAGTCCAATTCCAACTAAAGCAAAAGAACCTCCCTTCCTTGGGTCATAATGACCAAATAATAGAATTGCTACAAACGTCAATATAGGGAAAACAGGAATCATCCAAGCAATACTAACAAAACTAAACGTATCATTACCATCAACAACAACAGTATCTGCAAATAATATTAGTGATGCGTAAAACACAATTACAGATACAACTAAACTTAAAAATATGAAAATTCCAACATCTCTATCAGATTCATGCTCAGACAACTTACCACCTTAACCTATCGAGTAAATCTAACTCGATTGTATCTCTTTGCTTGAACAAACTTAGGAGAATTGCTAAACCTATTGCAACCTCAGCTGCAGCAATCGATGTTACAAAAAGTGCTACAACTTGCCCTGTTAAATCATTATAATAACTTGAAAAAGCTACAAAATTAACATTTGCAGCCGTAAGCATTATCTCAACAGACATTAAAACAACAATGGAATTTTTATTCCTAATTACTCCATAAGCCCCTATAAGCAGAAGAGCTGAAGAAAAAATAATGAAATTGATTGGTTCAATCATCCTTTTCCTCCCTCGCTAAGAAAACACCGGCCTGTAAAGCAATAACCATCATAACTCCCAAAAGTAAGAATGGAACTTCCCAATTATTAAACAATTCAAACGCTAAAAACTTTGTAGTGTCAATATTAAGATCTCTAACTGGTGATGATTCTGAGGTATAACCCTTACTATCTTGAGCATAAACAGACCAAGAATATGACTGGCCATTAGTAAAATCAGAATAAGTGTATGATGTTTCATCAAGCTTCTCAGATTCATGGAGATTTTGAATTACTATACTATATGTTACAATAACTTCTGACCAGCCAATAGTCAATTTCTCTCCGGAAGCCTTAACCACATCTATTAATTCAGATTTTAGTATAGGTAAAGCATCAAAATTTGAACCAGCCATTCCTGTGTAATAAACACGAACTAAGTAAGTTCCAACAGGTAGCCTACCTGTTGTAGCTGTGTTAACATTAGTATAATTCGCATCCAACATGACATCATTGGTATCATCGTTAGCAACAACAACTCTATAACCAACAGAAACTGGTTTCCATTCAAAAGTTACAGAATTTTGGTAATGATAATAATTATTCTCAGGGAAACTAACCGAAGGCGCACAACCAGTATTGCAATCATCAGGATGAGGCTCAGTTAACTTTAGGTTAGCCCAAGGTGCAGCGGAAAGAGAAAAAACAACGTAGAAAGAAAACAATATGACTAGAGCATCTCTAACCCAAATAACGTTACGATTAGACACCTTCGCCTCCTTTCAATGTTCTCTTTGTCAACATGATACCGAATATAATGACAACCGAAATTGCACCAACATAAACTAAAACTTGAATAACTGCCAAAAACTCAGCTTCCGCCAAAATAAATAAACCTGCTGTAAGGAGAAACACCGTTGACAACCAAACAACAGAATGTACGATGTCATTACCATTAACAACAGCCCAAGCTGCCGCTAAAATTAAACCTGCTAGAATCCAGAAAATAATAAGATCTAAACCCAAAATATCAACTCTCTGTAGTAGCTCCCTCTTCACTAAGTCCACTTGAACTTGAATTACTAATCGGTTCCATATGCAAGCAGTCTACTGGGCAAACCTTAACACAAGTTGAACAACCGATACAAATAGTATAATCGAAATATGGATTCTCCACATTTTTAGTTTTACCACTTTTCAATGTTTTATTCTGTGGACCCTCATCCATAATTATACAGTTGGTAGGGCAATTGTCTACACATTTACTGCAACCTATGCAGGGATTAACATCTAAAACTGGAGACTCCATCATATAATTTGTAAGAGGTAATTGTGGTAAATCTTCTAAATCTACTTTCATTGATCTTGCAGGATAAATTAACCCCTCACGAGTTGTGTCTGCCAACTCATAAAAGTCTGTCATTGTCATAGCTCCAGTAGGACAATAATCTTCACAAAATCCACAAAACATGCAATGTCCAAAATTAATTGCAGGTCTTTCAGCCTTATTTTTCCTCTTGGCCAAATGAGAACCATACCATGCTCTATCCTGTTCTTCTTCAGATAATTCAGTTGGTTTCATTTTCAAACACTTATTAGGGCAAACTTCCCCACAAATCCCACAACCTATACATAAGTCCCAAATGACAGCATTCATACCCCTGTAAGTTGGAGGAGGCGCTCGTTTTTCTAAAGGATACATTACTGTAGTAGGTTTACCAAATGTAGACTTGAAAAATTGCTTTAACGTGACTTTCATAGGATTAACTATGATATCCATAATTCCAATTTCTCTATCACTACTCATTTTAGAATACCTCCGGGAGGGTGACTATTTTAGAAAAATACGGGTAAATTTCAACCATAAATATTACAATTAATATATTTATCAAAGATAGAGGAAGTAATTTTTTCCATCCTAATTCTAAAATCTGATCAGTTCTTATCCTAGGAACTGTCCAACGAATGAATATCCAGAAAAGTAAAATCAAATATACTTTAGTCAAAAACCAAATTTCAGGAGGAACTGGCCAAGGTCCAGCCCAACCACCTAGGAATAATATCGTAGCCACAGCAGCTCCTGCGAACCCACGGATATATTCTGCAGCTAAGAAAAGCATGTACCGTATTCCGCTATACTCGGTTGTCCAACCTTCTACAAGTTCAGCCTCTGCCTCAGGAAGGTCAAAAGGAACTCTCTCAACTTCTGCCAGAATGCAAATCATAAACACTATAAATCCTATAAATTGTGGAATGAAATTCCACATTGGTAAACCAAAGAGCCATGTACCTTCTTGCTGCTGCTCCACGATAATAACGGGATCAAATGAACCTGCTAATAGGAAAACTCCAGCCATACTAAGAAGTAATGGAATTTCATATGACATGAGTTGAGCTGCCGAACGCATACCACCAATCATTGAATATTTGTTGTTTGAAGCCCAACCAGATGTCAATACTCCAATAGGAGCTATAGAGAAAGCTGCCATAATAACCATCAAACCAGCTGGTGCAGATGATGCTGCGAACCTATCAGATAAAGGAAATAATACTAACAAAAACACAGAAGATGAAATAAAAATAATAGGACCCATAGTAAAAAGAAATTTATCTGCTTTTGCAGGTACAATTAATTCTTTTGTAATAGCCTTTATGCCATCTGCCAAATTTTGCAATATACCAATACCTGCGTAATTTTGCTTAAATCTCCATGAAGGCGCATTGCCTGCTAAATCTTCACCAAGTTCTCTGAATGATCTAAACGAAAGCATAGGGCCTCTACGATCTTGAATTCGAGCTGCAACTTTTCTTTCCAAATGAATTACAAGAATCAGATTAGTCATACCTACCGCAAAGGCAATATTGACTGCATAAGCCCAAGCCAAAGTATCTAGACCGCCGTCTGTTCCTAACCAATCAGCTACAGAACCGGCTAGATTACTAAATGGAGGAAATAGACCTTCTTGAAAATTAAAAACAGGGATTAACATATACTTGGCAGTCCATTCGGCCATTATTCTACAGATATCGAACAAATTCATTTGTCAGTTTCTCCTATACAAATATCAATACTACCCATTATTGCAGGGATGTCTGCTACTTTGTAGCCTTTCAAATAATATGGACAAGCTGAAATTGTTGTAAACATCGGACTTTTAATTTTCCAACGATATGGCCTATCTGAACCATCACCAACAACATACATTAGAGCTTCCCCTCTTGAATCTTCAGTTCGTCTAAATGCTTCCCCCGTAGCCCTAACAGGGACATTTGAAGCCATTGTAGGGCCTGATGGCATTTTCTTAAAACAATCTCTAATAATCTTAACAGATTCTTTCATCTCATCTATCCTAATCATATATCTACTGAAACAATCACTATAACCTGGACCTGCTTCTCTAGCCTGAATCTCCCAATCTATCTCTTCATAAATTTCATAAGTATCATGCTCTCTCAAATCAAATTTAGTCCCACAACCTCTAAGGTTTGGACCTGTTATACCTAAATTTTGAGCCTGAGAAGCTGTGAACTTACCAACATCCTCAGTACGCATTCGGAAAATCTTAGAATTCTCAAAAAGGTCAGCATATTCATCCAGTCTTTGTTCAAATAATTTTAAAACTCTCTCAGTTTTTTCTTCAAAACCAGCTGGTAAATCTCTTTTGACTCCGCCAATTCTAATATAATTATACAATAAACGACTGCCGCTAGGAAGTTCTAAAAGATTTAAAAATAATTCACGATCTCTCCAAAAATAAAGCGCCCCTGTTATATGCCCTAAATCAGGCATGTAAGCACCAGCCCACATCAAATGAGATGCAAGGCGTTGTAATTCCAACATAATTGTTCGAATATATTTGGCCCTCTGAGGAACTTCTACCTCCATTAACTCTTCAACGGAAAGTGCATAACAATGAGTCCAAGTAGTTGAACTAGCATAACATAACCTATCTGTAAGAGTAGTATTCATGAAATACTTTCTGCGTTCCCCCATTTTTTCAACAGACCTATGTAAGTAACCCAACTCAGGATCTGCATCAACAATAGTTTCACCATCAACTTTTACCTTAAGTGTCCAAAGACCATGAGTCATCGGATGTTGAGGACCCATACTAATCCACATTTCAGCCATTACCACTCCTCCTCGTGTATCTCATACACGTAATCTTTCCTTAATGGGTGCCCTGCAAATCCTTCAGGCAAAAGAACTCTTCTCAAGTCAGGATGGCCAATAAAATAAATACCCATTAAATCAAAAGCTTCTCGTTCATGCCAATTAGCTCCAAACCAAAGGTCTGAAACTGAATCGACAGTAGGTGTATCTCTTTCTAAAAAGATATGTATTTCAGCCATAACAGCTGCAGAACTATCTTTGACAAATACTGAACCATTGATAGCTGAAAAATGATAAACTAATTCAAACTGTGGTTGATTATCTATGGCTGAAATCAAAGAACAATGCTCAAACCCAAAATCATCCTTGAGTTTTACAAAGAAATCCTTAGAACCATCCTTTTCCAAGTTAAATCTAACAACGCTCTTTCTAATCAGAGCAACGTCACTAATTCCCTTATGGGATGACAATTTTTGCATGAAACTTTTAATTTCCACAATTACCTCCTCAAAAACATCCCTGGTTCTTTTTCCCGAATCTTCTTTTGAAGAGTTAGAAAACCATGCATTAGAGCCTCCGGTCTAACGGGGCAACCTGGTATGTAAACATCAACAGGCATAAAAGTATCAGCTCCTGCAACAACTGAATATGAATCCCAATAAGGACCTCCTGAAATTGCACATTCACCCATTGCAATGACCCACTTTGGTTCTGGCATTTGCTCATACAATGTTTTCAACTTAGGCCTTAATTTTTCACAAACTGGACCATTAACTATCAAAACATCGCATTGCCTTGGAGAGGAACGATATACTAAGCCTAATCTGTCGATATCATGATCAGGAGCCGAGGCCTGACCCATTTCAATTGCACAACACATAATACCAAAGTGCAAAGGGTGAGGAGAAAATCTCTGAGCATAATTGAAAATTGGTCTTGTTACTCTATCTACTACTTCCCTCATCCCTGTTATTTCTGCTGCATTGTATACAGCATCATCAATCCATTTCAAAAGTTGATCTGAACGCAACGCAAGCCAATCTCCAGCAGGTGGATCCTCCATTATCTTTTCTGAATCTGTAGTCTTCGATCCAAGTCCCCTTCTCAAATTAGGATTACCTTTTATGCGTTTTGAACTCATATCCATATCACATCCTCTTTTCTAAATGCATACCAAAGACCTAAAAGTGTCAAAAGAAGAAATAAAAGCATAACAACTTTGGCCGCAACAGCCAAATCAAGATAAACCTGTACCCAAAGAATTAGAAAAACAACTACTAAATCAAAGACAACAAATAAAATTGCAAACATATAATATTGGAAATGAAATTGAATGTGGGCTTCCCCAACTGGCACTTCACCACACTCATATGTCGAATTTTTAAGAGCATTATCATTATGAGGTCGGAAGAACCTTCCGATAAAAAATGTCATTACAGGAAATGAAAGCGCAATAAGCGCAAAAATTCCTATAGGAACGTACTCGTGTCCCAGCACGAACACCCTGTTGCCAAACCCTATTAAAAGAGTTCGGGTTAGTGTTCAAAATTTTGAAGAAATAAATGAAAAATAATAACTACTCATCCCTTCGTGGTAAAACCTCAGAGAAGGTAACTAAAATGGGACCCAATTACAAAAGAGTAACCACAAATGTTCTCCAAGAAATGAAGAACAATGGTGAAAAAATTAGTATGCTAACTGCATATGATTATACTCTAGCAAAAATTGTAGATAATGCAGGAGTTGATGTAATCCTAGTGGGAGACTCTGCCTCTAATGTAATGGCAGGCCATGAAACTACTTTACCTATTACTCTGGATAATATGATATACCATGCATCTTCTGTGGTAAGGGCTGCAAAAAGATCTCTTATAGTTATAGATTTGCCCTTTGGATCATATCAAGGTGATTCAAAAAAAGCCCTCCGCTCTTCAATAAGAATAATGAAAGAATCTGGAGCCCATGCAGTTAAACTAGAAGGCGGGGCTGAAGTAATAGATTCAGTTGAAAGAATCCTTACTGCAGGGATACCTGTAATGGGACATCTGGGATTAACTCCCCAATCAATTTACAAATTTGGAACATACACAGTTAGAGCAAAGGAAAATGCCGAAGCTAAAAAATTGGTAGAAGATGCAAAACTTCTGGAAAAGGCGGGTTGTTTCTCAATAGTTTTAGAAAAAATCCCTGCAAAATTAGCAAAAAAAGTAGCTAAATCTGTAACAATTCCAATTATAGGAATCGGAGCTGGGGCTGATGTAGATGGTCAAGTCCTAGTTTTACATGATATGTTAGGAATGAATCATGAATTTAACCCCCGTTTCCTACGTAGATATTTGAACCTTTTTGATGACATCAACAAAGCCATACAACAATATTGCAAAGATGTAAAAAGCAAAGATTTTCCGAACAACGATGAAGAATATTAATACTCATTAATGAGTAGCTACCCATTATATTTTAATGAACTGCTAATACAAAAAATGTGGAACCTTACATAATACTCAATTGTGCCGCCTCAGCTGATGGCAAAATTGCACTACCGAACAGACAAAAAATAAACTTATCAAATGAAAAAGATTTTGCTAGGGTTCATTCACTAAGATCTGAATGCGATGCCATAATTGTAGGAATAGAGACTGTAATAGAAGATAATCCTAGTTTAACCATCAACCGGAAATATAGTCCTGGTAATAATCCACTTCGTATAATTTTAGATACCAATTATAGAACTCCTAAGAACTCAAAGATATTGGATGGAAATAGTAAAACTTTGATAGCTATAGGGGACAAAACTGCAGACAAAAAACTACCAAATGCTGAAGTTTTCAGATGTGGTGAAAAAGAAATTAATTTACAAAAGTTAATGGAATTCTTAAGCAAAAAAGGAATGAAAAAAATATTAGTCGAAGGAGGGGAAACAGTACTTTGGTCATTTCTAGAAAAAAAATTATTTGATGAATTAAATATATTCATATCTAGTGTAATCATTGGAGGAAAAAATACGCCGACAATAGCAGGAGGAGATGGATTCACAGATAAAGAAAATTTGCTTAACCTTAAGTTAAAGAATATCGAAAAAGTAGATAATGGAATATTAGCAAAATATTCCAAAAGTAAGAATTAAAATCAACACCCTACGTAGCAAACTATGAGAGTTGGAGTAATGGCATCTGGCAGAGGGAGCAATTTTCAGGCCATTATTGACGCAGGAATTAGAGGTAAAACCCCGAATGTAGACATCGTCCAACTAATTGTCAACAAAGCCGATGTTTATGCCATAGAACGAGCAAAAAAACATGGAATTCAATATAGTTTTGTTGATTCAACTAAAATGAGCAGAGAAGAATTTGATCAAAAAGCCATTTCAATATTCGAGGAAAAGGAAGTAGAGGTTGTAGTCCTAGCTGGCTTTATGAGAATATTAACTCCTAAATTCATAAAAAGATATAAAAATAAAATATTGAATATCCACCCTTCATTACTTCCTGCTTTTCCTGGAGCCCACGCCCACAGAGATACTTTGAAACATGGAGCTAAAACAAGTGGTTGTACAGTCCACCTTGTTGATGAAGGTGTAGATTCAGGACCTATAATTATGCAAGCTTCAGTTACAATAGATAAAAATGAAACTGAAGAATCGTTATCAAAAAAGATATTAGTTCACGAACACCAAATACTTCCTAAAGCACTCGAATTATTATGTTCCAACAAAATTATCTTAGAGGAGCGTAAAGTTAGAATAATAGCTGACTAATACTTTATATACACCACAATCTGGCCACCAGCCTACGTTTAGGCTTTCCAATAATGTCTGTGAAACAAATCAACCGTAAGAGCAATTCGAACCTAGTCAAAACTATAATCGATTTGAAGGAAGCTTCACGGAAAAATGACGCCCCCTTATGGAGGAGTATTGCCACTCGCTTAGAAGGATCTGCACGTAATTGGCCTAGTGTAAATGTAAGCAAACTAGAATATAATATCAATAAAAATGGAAAGGCAGTTATTCCTGGAAAATTAATGGGAACTGGAATAGTCACCAAAAAAATGACAGTTGCTGCATATAGTTTTACTGATTCTGCAAAAGAAAAGATACAATCAGCTGGTGGTAAATGCCTAACATACAGTGAGATGATTAAAGCAACACCCAAAGGAACTGACATCGTGGTGATTGGTTAATGAAAGTTATCGATGCTAGCGAATGTATTATGGGTCGCCTAGCTAGTTCAGTAGCTAAAACACTACTCAATGGAGAAGAAGTGCATATAGTAAATGCTGAAAATGCAGTCATATCAGGATCAAAAGATATGATATTTGGAGAATATATTTCTAAAAGAAATTTAAATCATCCAAGAAAAGGACCGTATTATCCACGTATGCCTCATATGATGCTAAAGAGAGCTGTAAGAGGTATGATTCCTTACCAAAAACCAAAGGGTAGAGAAGCATTCAAGAGATTAAAAGTGGATGTAGGTACACCGATAGCTCTTCAAAAAGAAAAAATTGAAACCATTGAAAAAGCTAAAATGAATAATTATACAAAATACATAAAACTTGGAGATATTTCTAAAAATCTGGGAGCTAAATTCTAATGGCAAAAGTCATACATACAAGTGGCAAAAGAAAAACTGCAATAGCCAGAGCTACGTTTAGAAGTGGGAAAGGCAGAGTAAGAGTAAATAACAAGCCTGTAGAATTTTACCAACCCGAATTAGCTAGACTGAAAATTCAAGAACCTTTAGAATTGGCAGGTAAACACACTAACCGTATCGACATAAATATTAGTGTTCAAGGCGGAGGTGTTATGGGGCAAGCTGAAGCTTCAAGAACTGCAATAGCAAGAGGAATTATTGAATGGTCTGGTGATGAAGAATTGCAAAAATTATTCCAAAGTTACGATAGAGCTTTATTAGTTAATGATACAAGACGTAAAGAGCCAAAACACCCGATGGGTCGTGGAGCTCGTAAAAAGAGGCAGAAATCATATAGGTGAAGAAATATGTTAGTACCAGTCAGATGTTTTAGTTGCAACAAAATTATTGGTGGAAACTACGAAGAATTCGTAGAAAGACGTGAGAATGGGGAAGATCCGGGAGAAGTAATGGATGATTTGGGAATAGAACGCTACTGCTGCAGAAAGATTTACGTTTCCCATATAGACTTAATTGACGAACTATTACCTTACGACTAATTTTTAATTATTACCCACCTAAGTGACAAGATGCTGGGCAGGCTCACCAGATTTTTACAAAGTCAATGATAAAGAACCGATTATTCCTGAATCATTACCTAAACCAGGTTGCGATATCAAATCTGTGCAAGAACCTAAAGGAGTATAATTATTCCATAACTCAGCAACCTTAATTCTTATTAGAGGGAACAAATGTTTTTGACTCATAACACCACCGCCCAATATAATTCTGTCAGGAGAATGATTACCTATTATATTTACTAAACCAATAGCCAACAATTCAGCTTCCTTGTCCCATGCTTCATGTGTTTTAGAAAGGTTACTTGCTTGAGTTCCCCATCTTGCTTTCATAGAAGGACCACTTGCTAAACCCTCCCAACAATTACCATGTATTTCGCAAATACCCTCAAAACCGTCTGAATTAGGTATTAGCATGTGACCGATCTCTAAGTGGAAATTACCAACCTGAGTTTTACCGTCTAATAAAACTCCCACCCCAATACCCGTACCTACTGTAACATAAACTAATGTCTGACATGATTTACCTATACCATAGAGGTATTCAGCAAGGGCTGCTGCATTAACGTCTGTATCAATCGTAATTTTATCACAAATATCAGATAATTCCCTAAATACATTAACATTTTTCCAACCTCTTTTACTTTCTGCAACCAATAACCCATAATCATTTGATTTACTATCCAGAACTAATGGCCCAAAAGTACCAACGCCTAAACTATCAATTTTAAACTCATTAAAAAAAGAAAAAATATCTGAGAATGTACTAGCTGGATCCTTTGTAGGTATAACACGCTTCTCAATGATATCAAAAGGATTATTAGCCACTGCAACAATGCATTTGGTCCCTCCTAATTCAATACCGCCAATCACAACTTAACTCGCTGTTTTTTAGGACCACCTTTTTTGTACCGACTAAAATGTTTTTTAGCTTTTTTATCACCCTTTGTGACTCTTTTTTTAGGATTTTCAGGGTCGTCTGACATATTAGTCCAATATAATAAGAATATAAATGGTGCGGGGGGAGGGATTTGAACCCACGTACCACTAAGGACTGGGACCTAAACCCAGCGCAATTGGCCTGGCTATGCGACCCCCGCTACAAACACCTCTGGAACACACATTTAATAATAGAATTGGTGATAGTATTATAACGTCTATTTACAGTGAAAAAAATGCATGCCTGTAATATCTTGTTCTGAAGTATCAAAAAAATATGATGATGTTTTAGCACTGGATTCAGTCAATTTAGATATTGAAAAAGGTGAATTTTTTGGATTATTAGGACCAAATGGAGCTGGTAAAACAACTCTTTTGAAAATATTAACTGGTCAAATAAAAACAACAGATGGAAATGCAGACGTACTAGGGATGAATATTGAAAATAATGTAATTGAAGTTAAGAAAAAAATAGCTATAGTCCCAGAACAAGAATCTCCTCCTAGTTTCTTGACACCAAGAGAAGTTTTGGAAATGGTTGCATCTATCAGACAAATAGAAAAACCAAAGATAGATTATTGGATAGAATTTTTCGAATTAGAAGCAATGGAAGGTAGGGTGTGCAGAAATCTATCAAGAGGACAAAAACAAAAAGTCATGCTCGCGGCAGCCTTTATTTCTGAAACAAATTTAATGTTTTTAGACGAACCATTCATAAATTTAGATCCAATAGTTCAAACTAAAGTTAGAAAATGGTTAGTAACATATGTCAATGATGGAGGAACAGTTTTCCTAAACACACATTTACTAGAAAATGCCCAAAGACTATGTGATAGAGCTGCCATAATACACAAAGGAAAAATACAATCGTTGATAAAAATGAATGAACTTGAGGATCAAAAAATGAACCTCGAGGAATTATTCCATGAAATAGTACTATGAACCAATTAATCATTTGGAGAATGCTCCAAGAAGAAATACGGCTCAACACTAGTTTTGCA
>CAZYZI010000015.1:0-23734 GCA_964651915.1 uncultured archaeon
GGACCATAACAACAAGTCCAATACCTATGAAAAAACCTGAAATCCAAGCTGAAGGGAGGTTTCCAGCCTTCATATATCCTACAAATAGGAAAAGATAAAATTGTGTAAATGTAAAAATTGCTAAAGCTGTTGCTATCACTAATTCTATGTTTTCTGAACTATTAAAATCCATATTAGGTGATAAAAGAATAAACGTCCCCATTACCATTGCAATTCCTGGAAAAGAATCTGCAAAAATTCTTGCAGATGATGTTAAAATTACTGAATCGGAATCACGCCACTTCATTATGACTCTGACTAAAATAAGTGGTGAAATATAACGAAATAGAAGTGTGAAGGCTGCAAATGGCCATAGTAGTTCTGGAGATGTTGAAGCGAAATATACAGCCCAAAGTGCGATAATTAGAGCTAAACCTAAAAGAACTATGAAACCAACTAAAAGCAAATCACTTGACTTATGATCTGTAGCTCTCTGAATTACCAAAAGAAAAAGAGGATAAGACAAAATTAAAATTCCTAACGAGAGAATCAAGAATGCTATCAAATCAATAGAGTTGTCCACTCTTTGCACTAATCAGGTGTTTTTATGAAATGAACCCCTGACTTTATCTATCCCTATTACATCATTTGAATAGGCTGAGATGAAAAAAATTATTCCAACTGGATTGATGATTATACTAATGACAGCAGGCTGTACTGGGCCTGGTGGATTATTTAGTGAAGAAGAAATTGTTGAGGAACCATTCATATTTGATTTAACTATTGAAGACCTATGGAATGATATCCCTGAAAATCAAACCTCATCATCAGATATTATTAATATGACATATAATCTCGAAAATAGTCCTAGAATAACGAATTTTACGGAAGTTGGTTATAGCCTTAATAATCAACCCTTGTTGTTAATTGAATTTGGAGATTATGATCCTGCCGTTCCAACTGTATATTTTGTTGCTGCACAACACGGAAATGAACCTGCTTCTGTAGATTCAGCATATTTAATGGTTAGACATTTTGCAAGAGCTATTCCTGAAGAAATTGACCCTATTTTAGATGAAATTAATCTTGCCATACTTGTTATGGTTAATCCAGACGGGCGAGATAATGGGACCAGAGGTAATTCAAATGGAACTGATCTAAATCGTGACCATATGAAATTACTAGAGCCTGAGGGTAAAACTATGCATCGAGCATTTCATAGTGTTCATCCTTCAGTTATAGTTGATATGCATGAATTTGGAGGAGTTGGAAGTATAATATTCCAAGTTGCTGCACCACAAAACCCAGCTACACATCATGATGTTATAGCTGCATCCTACAATCTTGAATCTGCCGTAATAGATTCGATAAATGAAGAATGGGGATTTGGAAGTGTAACTAATTATCCTCCAACAACTAGCTCACAAGATTCAAGTATCCATCGCAACCATTTTGCAGTACATGGGTCTGTAAGTCTGCTTTTTGAGTCTGCTGTTTCAGAAGAATATTCTGAAAGAGTAAAACTACAGGCATGGGCTGCATTGGCCGTAATTGATGAAGTAGTGGAAGATCCGAATTATTACTTAGAGGCTAGACAAAATTCTGATGAAGAAGGTCAAGATGGTAATGATATTGTCTATGCATATCTTTTTGAATGTAGCGATCCGGCTTCAACAGAAACCATTCGAATTCTAAAGGATCATGGATTCTATATGGGAACTAAATCAGATAATGATGGAATTACTTCAATACATTATGAAAATTTTCTGCCAAGGAGTGATTTCCCAAATGGAACTATTGTTGTTCCTATGAATCAAATAGGTTGGAGAAGTATAAGTGAATTAATGGAATATACCTCTGATAAGGATCAACACTACACAAACGCACCTAAAGATAGAAATATGGAAGCTTGGAGAGCTTTAGAGTCTGTAGAATTTAATATTGAGAAAAATGTTTGTTCAGCTTCTTAAAATTAGTCGTAAATGTTAAATATAACTGAATTTCGGGGCCAATATGGCAGAATTCTTCTGTGACATAGAAATCTTGCGCAACGAAGGCGAATTCGAAGCTCGAGTAGAAGGAATTACTCCAAATGTTATGTCTTTAAAAAGTGATAATTTAGAGGAATTATTAGAACAATTAACTATTGAATTAGAAGATAAATTGAACTAATCTGAATCTAAATAAGAAGACATCCATTTAGTGCAATAATTTAGATGAGCACTAGTAAATCTCGTATCTTCTTTCAAATCTGTGATAAATTCATCGAATCCTGAGTAAAAATCAAACGTTAATACTCTAGATATAAAATTAAACATAACCACCATTGATGCATCTACCACACAACACATATCACTCAAATATTCTTTGCTTAATTGAGGTACTAGTAAAGATTCACTTATGATAGCTTTCTGTTCATCATTTCCAAAATATTTCTTCAACCTAGAGATATCATGTGTTTTTTCTTCAGAATGCGCATAACCTGATAACTTACCATATCTAGAATAGTTACGGAAATTATGATAATTCTTCTCAGGGTTAGTTAATTCCCAAGATATTAATTCTTTTAAAAGATCACTAAAACTTAATTCCTGCCTTAAACCTGATATCATATCCAAAAATTGTGCATTATCTAATATCTTATCTCGATTCGCCCTGTAATTCTTTAAGTCATTGATTAAATTACCATAGCTCTCCTGTACTGCTGAAGAAAGACTTACTTTCCAAAGACCAGATTCATGCTGAGATAATGCCAACTGATTAAGAAAAACACCTCGAAGGTGGCATTCAATGAAACTTCTAAGAAGTGAATATGCAATATTGTAATTTCCACAAAATGATTGGTAAATTGAATTTGTTAGAATTTTTTGTGACTCAAGATGATGATGATTAAAAGAACCCAATAATGTTGCTGCTTGTTCTTGTTTTACTACATCCTCTTCATATGCAATTATTTCTAAATAAACAGAATTGTAAAGAGAAAATGCATCAATCCCTCTTTCGAAATTATCAATAGCTGAAAGTGATTCCATATCAATATTAGGTGTTGATATTTGAATAATTGATTCGGCGATACTTTGGTATTGCTCTTTGTTTTCTTCCACATAACGCAATGGCTGATGTTAATAGAACTTTCACTGATAAATAAATGGAATTTTGAAATAGAGTCTTCTTAATTTGTAATTATGTCAAACGAGAATATTCTGGCTTATGCTGTAAAACAAAAAGAAATTGATTACAATGCAAAAGATTTAGTTTTGCTGCAGGCACAATTAATAAACAAAAATGAAAATGGACATATTATGGTAGAAAAGGTCTCCAAAGATGCTGATTCATATGCTGCAGGGAAATATTACATCCCAGGAGTTGCTATGCAATTTGGAGAGCATCCTGAGGAAGCTGGACATAGAATATTAACTGAAGAATTAGAAGTGAAAGATCGAGACATAAAGTTAGTTGGATCCCAATCTCATTATGACGAAGAGAAAGCTAGATGGTATGTTTTATTTTTATTCGAAACAAATAAACCTCTCAGTGATGAAGAAATGAAAAACCCTTGTGAAGGAATTGATGAATTACTCTATCTAGATTTAGAAGAAGCTAATATGGAAAACTCGACCCAAGGTCTAAAAGATATTAGAGAAGCTATGAAAATACCTGGTAAAACCTATATTTAATTGAATTATTTATTTTTACCAGTTATAACCAAAGTTCCTGCCCAATCTGTATGTTTGTTTGAGCGCCAACTTTCAACATCAGACAATCCTGCTCTTTCAAAAATCTGAACCCACTCAATTTCTTTCAACATGTGCATTCGGGTGTCTATGCCTTCTTGCCAAGAATGGGAGTCAGTATTCTCATAATAATGATCTACTCCCACAATCAATCTTCCGCCTTTATTAAGCCATGAATCTGATATTTTACGTACTGTTTCTGAAGGATTATCTAAATAATATAATACTTCCATAGAATGAATTAAATCATATTTTTCAGGTGAATCATATGTATTAATATTTGCTAAAATATATTTTGCATTACCGCCTCTTGACTTAGCATTAAAAATCATTTGTTCAGCCCCATCTATGCCTACGGCTTGATTACACAAAATATTATTTGCAAGTTTACGAACAACCCAGCCATTTCCGCAGCCTAAATCTAAAAAAGAAAATGTTTTGTTTATTTCTAATCTTTCTTTTAAGGCAAATTCAATCATTTCATCAACAGGTATAGCATGTGATTTTTCCATGCCTTCATCCTTACCTTTTTGCGCCCATTCCCCAAAAACATCCGTTGCTTTTCGCATAGTATAAGCTAAATAGTTAGAATACCACCTAAAGGCATAGGATTCAATTCAATTAAATCGCCCCTAAGTGTTGGACCGTCAGTAATTGTTGCAAATATTCCAATTTCTCCTTGATCATTATTTGCTAAACTGAACCAAGGCCTCCCATACTGATCAACGGCCATATCCAAAAAATCTCCTAAGCCACCACATCTCTCGTAACCGCATCCCTCAGGATATGCATTGCTACTATCTATAGGATCATCTGGTTGATTGACTTGAACTGTTGTAAATAGTGGATTATCAGAAAATGCATCTGTCAAGATAGTCATGTATCCATGCCATGTTTGATTCCCTACATCTCCCACATATCCAAATGCTACACGCCCCTCAGAACCGGCTGTAATTACTGGAAATCCTGTACCAACAAGTCCAATAGGTGGAGCTATCATCATAGCATCACTCCACGAATTGCCGTCATCTCTCGAATATGAATAATAAGGCATATTGTCTAATCCCATCCACATTGCATGAACATTATTTTCTTCATCTATTGCAACCTGAGCTTCTTCAAAATTCCATGTATCTGCAGTACCTGATTCTTCAGTAGGTAGAGGATGTTCGGTCCATGTGAATCCACCATCTGTACTACGATAAATGGAATAACCACTACCGCTACAACCTACATTTCCTCTATAGAAATTACCGTTATTTGCGCCTTCTATGTGAGCACTAAGCCCTCCACTATTACAGCCTAAAGGTGCACCTGGTACTTCAGGAGTCCATGTTAAACCTCCATCAAAACTTGATGAGCACAATGGTGCCTCCCAATTACCATTTACACAGAAAACCCATGTAGTTGGATGATTGAAGGCTGGATAAGGAGATGAGCCAATAGTTTGATGGTCTTGAACTGAATAAGATGTAGCAAATGTTGGTGGAGACCAGGATGCTCCATCATTATCAGACCATTCAACAGTCATGCCTGCCAATGCATGCATATCAAACTTCATTATCCTATCAGTCCATTTGTCAACATAAACATAAGGATCGTTACTGTTGGGAACTGGTGAAATAGGATCATAAACATTATCGCAATTAAAATCTGATAAGTTTTTCATTTCTATAAGACCAGTGCATTGAACTATAGCTGTTGAACCTGCAGGCCCATTACCCCAACTTGTCATGTACAAATTATCATTCGATGTAATACCCATGGTAGGCTCAAAAGTTGTCAAACCTATTCCATAATAACTACCCTGTGTCCAGAATGGAACATTGTTACCTATTAGATTGGCTGTAATGTTTGCCTGATTAACTGCATTACCATCAAGTGCATTAATTCCACCAGCATAATGATACCAAGTAGTTTCAGGAATTTCTTTATTAAAATCAAAAATTCCAGGTTCTTCAATTATAGTCCTTTTATCTTCTGGCTCAAGGCACCCCGTTAATGCTGGCGTAACCAAAAGGGCAATAATTAGAAAGACTAATTTGTTCATCTAGAATCAAGGACGGTTTCGGGTTTATAAAATTGAATCTTCACAATAAAAGAGTACTTGGTCCACCTGCAGGTAGCACTTCTATGTATTCTAAGTTACCATAAAGAGAAGGGCCTTCTGTTAGTGTTCCAATAATTGCTTCGTCTGAACCTGCCGTATTATGAGCAAGAGCTATCCAAGGTCTTCCTTGATCATCAAGTTCAACATCAATAAAATCGCCAAAACCACCACAACGCCTTGCACCGCAGTCTGAAGTGATATCTAAGGGGTCATCCGGGTCATTCACTGCTACGCTTGTAATTAATGGATTCTCAGCAAAAGCGTCTGTCATAATTGCCATATATCCTGACCATCCGCTATTTGTTGCGTTTGTTTGAACGTCATTAACTTCTCCAATATAACCAATTACAACTCTTCCCTCGGAACCTGCAAAGATTGTTGGAAAACCAGTTTCAGTAACTCCTGGTGCTGCAATCATCATTGGTTCAATCCAGGAGTCGCCTTGGTCTCTAGAATAAGAATACCAAATCATATAATCATCTGCAATCCAAGTTGCATAAAGATTACCTTCGTCATCAACCGCTGTAGCAACTTCATGAGCATGCTGTAGGGCTGGATGCATCCCTAATTCAGTAGTAATTGTATGTTCTGTCCAAGTTGAACCTCCGTCAACTGAACGATAAACGGCAGGGCCTGAACATGACGGATTACCGCGATAGATATTCCCATCTAATGCTCCTGCAAGATGGGCATGAAGACCGGAACACTGTGAAGTACCAACTGGATATCCGACTCTTTGGGCATCCCAAGTTTGACCACCATCTAGCGAACGGGAACACTGAGCACCTACTGCCGGTGAACCTGTGTTTATACAATAAACATACACTACATCTCCTAAAATTGCATTAGGATGAGGCATTGAAGCAATGCTTTGATGATCCTGTGGAACTGCATATCCATGTGTTGGATAAGGTATACTCCAACTATCACCATCATTATCTGAATATTCAACGTTTATTACTGCAAGTGCATGCATATCAAATTTAACTAATCTATCTGTAAACTTATCAACATAAATGTAAGGATCATTAGAGTTAGGCGTTTGACCTGAGCCACCATCATCACCACCCAAGAAGGGGCCCACATCTTCCCAAGTTTGCCCCAAATCTAATGAACGAATAATATGAGTACCATCACCAGCTCCGTTATAATTAGTAAAAAATATTGCGCCTGATGAAGTTACTCCAATAGTGGGTTCAAAAGTATCAAAACCAGTCCCATAGTATGTTGCATTTGTAAAATAGGGGATATTATTCCCAGTTAGATTAAGTGAAATATTTGCATCTAAAAGAGCTGAAGCGTTAGTTGCATCTACTGCATAAGGTTGTGACAAAGTACCTGCATAGTGATACCAAGTGTTTGTTGGACCCGGTCGTCCAAAATCAAAGATAGATGGTTCTTGAATAACAGTCCTTTTATCCTCAGGTTGAAGACATCCGCTTAACGCGGGAGTAATCATAAATGCTATTATCAGAACCCAGAATTTCTGCACTTTAGTTTAGAAGATAAGCTCCTTTATTTAGGTTTGTGAAAAAGAACAATACGATTTGTATTTGTTCCTGTTTTCATATTACTAACTCCCCAAATATTAGAAGTTTTTGTGAAATCTTGTGAATTAACCATTATTCCTGCACAAATAAATCCGGAATCAAGGCCCAGTGGAACAACATTTTCATCTAATTTTATCTTACCGTTGTTAACTTCTCCAACCTCAAATGCAACCCAACCACCTGGAACTGTAACTCTATAGAGTTCATCGAAAACAGAACTCATAAGTTCCGACCAAGACTCAACTGTTCGGCACAACGATATTTTAGATTCAACTTCTGAAACATCTATGTTATTGAACCAACATCTTAGCCAATTATCATCCGCATACCTTACTATATTCAAAAAAGGTGGTGATGTTACTGTAAGATTGATTGAATTATCAGAGATATGTGAAGTTCTTCTAGAATCCAAACTTGAAAAAACTGCAGAAGAACTAATCTTTCTCAAATCACTTCTTAATTTGGAATTAATATTTCGTAAAAGGCTTTTTGATTTTTTCAAAATTATCTCTTTAGTATTTTTGTATGGTGGAACTATCCCTAATCTGTCATTGATAGATTTTTGGCTCTTCTGACTGGTGGCTTGATTAGGTGGTAATGTATATCCTGAAAAAAAACCGGCTGAATGTCCTGTTAAACGATTAGTGGAAACCATTCTAATCCAATTGTCTACATCAGAATTTACTAATTTATTTTTCAAAGATACGACTTCATATTCAGTTTTTTTATCAAAAAACATAGACAAATCAATATCGGCTTCAAGTGGCTCAAAAGCTATTTCATCCAAACGATTACTAATTTCATCAATTGAAGGGATTTTTAATCGAGGTTTAGTCAAAATAGCGCTTAATGGATTTACGTCATTACAAACTATATTTCTACCCATAAGTGCTGCTTCAACAAGAGTAGTGCCCCTTCCTGCAAAAGGATCATAAATAACATCACCCTCTTTTGTGAAAATATCAATGAAAAAACGTGGTAATTGAGGCTTGTAACATGCCCGGTATGAGATCTCATGAATTGAATTAGCTTGCCTCTGCTTAGCCGTCCAAAATTCATTAATGAATTTAGTGTAATTCTCAGAACCTAGAATAACTCTATCAAGATTAGTTTCTTTGTCAACTAATACAAACTCAGAAAGCACAGCTTTTGCCTTTTCTACAGATACTGCCGGCATTGTATCAAGTTGCCCCGGGGTGGAATATGAGGGAAAATGAAATAGACTCTCTCCGACAGCCGGGGCTTACCAAAAGTAAGATGTGTACATATAATGATTATGTTTTTGTGAATTAAAGTTTCTTAAGACTAATTCTAACATTTTCATCTTGATCCATATGCTCCGAAATTTTCTTCTTCTGATCTGGACTGATTTTATCCGATTTTAACATTGATTTTAATTTGTAGGAAGACATTTCTTGCAAATTATCCCATAATTCAAGCTCCTTTAATGCTGACTCAAGTTCATATCTTCTCAAGTCTTTTTTACCAGGCATTCGTAATGATTCTGAAGAATTAAAACTAGCTTTGTAATCCTTACCGAAAACTGAATTATGTCCTGATTCTTTAGAATATGTAACTAACTTTGATTCTAAAGTTTCAATCAAAGAATCCATATCTGCTGTGAGTGTCTTCTTCTTTTCTTTCAATTCTACTAACTTATCAACCGTTTCGGCAGCTTGGGAGGCTGTCATCGTGGTTGTATCTAAAACTGGAGTGTCACTCTGAGAAGCATACTGATGGGAATATTCAGGACATTGTGCCTTAAATTCACACCAATTACACAAAATACTTGTCTTTGTTGGGAAATTCTTGATCTCAGTTGCAGTTTCTACATCTTTAATTAAATTGACCGTATTTTCTACCATAATATCCAATTGTTGTTCAGTGCGGCTCGATCTTACTTCTTCATCGAATCGAACGTAATGCCAAACTAAATCAATTTTTTTAATCTCGGGATACTTTTGGTGAACTGCTAATGCATAAAGCCCTAATTGTCTATCTTGATCTGCTTTAGCTTGGGGAGGGACTCTGTTAGAAGTTTTATAATCATGAACTGAAAGGTGGCCATCTGCTATCTTGTCCAAACGGTCAATGTATCCTTGCATTTTCTTATCTTCAGGAAGTTGAATCATCATTCTTTCTTCTAAACCTATAGTTATTGCCTGATCGAAAGGATGATATCTATCATAATACATTTCTAAACATGTTTTACCAGTTTCTTTGAAATTATCTGCCGTCAATTCCTTTTTTACAACGCGAATATCATCTTTCCAATTTTCAGACCATAGCTCATCATACTTGTTGATCAAAGCCTCTTGAGAAACAATGTTTGAATCTTGAGCTAATTTGTAAAGCCATTCAAGACTATCATGGACCATACTTCCCATAAAAGATTCAATCGAATTCCCCAAAATTGGTTTTAATCTATCAACATAACGTAGCTTGTACTGAAAGGGGCAATTTTCATAGGTACCTAAACGACTATGTGAGTAAAGTGGCATTGTTCAGACATGTATACAACATGATACTTAAGAATATAGAGACCAAAGAAATATTAAAAGGACATCGATAACATAATATGTCTCTAACCACACTAGAAGATTACGTTAAGAGAGAAATATTCAAAACAGATAAAGAATTATTTGATTTCTGTCCTGCTTGTGATGAAACTGGAAATACTGT
This sequence comes from uncultured archaeon, assembly GCA_964651915.1. Lineage (GTDB taxonomy): Archaea > Thermoplasmatota > Poseidoniia > MGIII > CG-Epi1 > CG-Epi1. Next base: position 10,056 of record CAZYZI010000015.1, read on the forward strand.
TGAAGCTTTAATGAAAGGGCTTTTTCAAGAAGCAAAAAAATTACAAAAAGAAAGGGATGAGATTTTGAAAATAAATCGTTCTATAGCGAAAAGTATTAAAAAATTAAAAAATGTTGTAAATGATATTGGAAGTATTGTATAAGATTCCTAAAAATATTCCTTGAAACTGATTACTTATTAATACACCATGCTCAAAATGGTGAAATATGGTTTTAGAAAAAATTGCTGAAAATGTAAACAATAATCCAAAAGCAACGATTGGTGTTGTACTTTTTATTACCTTTTTGATGGTAGCACAACTAGCATTAAATCCTCAGGACGGGACCATAAGTCAATCTAGTTTTCTACCTGATAATGAGGTTATTAGTGCTCTAAATGATATCGGAGACAAGTTTTCAACCGAATATCCTGTTGATACTTTAATCTACAGTAATGACAAAGACATCCTAACATCTGTAGCATTTGTTGAAATTTTAGAAATAGAAATTGCATTTACTGAAAATAATTTAATTGTAAATAATTCAATGAATCCTCAAAATCCAAGCAATGATATGGTATCTCTTCCAAACTATTTAGCTCCTTTTGTTGGAGGTGAGGCTTCAAATTTAACTGCATTAAAAAATATTTATTCAAACAAAACAGATCGGGAAATTAAAGATGCATTTAATGCAGCTACACAAAATCCATTACTAGCTGGAGCTGTAATCAATATTTTAGGTGAGTATGATGGAAATGAATCTGCAAAGGCTACTAAGATTACTGTAAATTTTGATAATAGCAATAGAGAAGGTGAAACAACGGGTGATGCTTTTGATCGAATGGTGAGTGTTGAATTAGAAATGAATGAGGTTGTAAATAACATGAAATTTCAAGACATCGAAGCTCATGCGTTAGGTCAAGCTGTGCTCGATAATGAGATCAATGATGCATCTAATGAAAGTACGAGCCAACTCTTACTGCTTGTAGTTGTTCTTGTTATTGGAGTGTTATTTGCTACTTTCCGTTCACCTTTGGATGTTAAATTAACAATGGTCGCCTTATTATTAGCTATAATTTGGTCTAATGGTTTTGCAAGCTTTTTGGATTTTGAACCGAGTTTCTTTGCTATAATTGTCCCCATTTTACTAGTTGGTCTTGGTGTTGACTATGGAATACATCTCATAATGAGATATCGTGAGGATTTAATTGATGGATGGGATATCAAGAAAGCAAGTGCTTCCTCAATAATGTACGTTGGGTCTGCATTGCTTTTAGCTACTACTACTACAATGGTTGGCTTCTTATCTAATGTTACTTCAGATATTACACCAATAAGAGAATTTGGAATTCAAGTTGCTCTAGGTGTTTTGTCTGCTTTTGTAATATTTGTTACCTTTATTCCTGCTTGTAGAGTCTTAGTAGATACATGGTACCAAAATAAAGGCACGAAACCTCTTTCTGAAAAAAATATTGAATTGATGAAAGAAAAGAAAGGAGACAATGTCGATACCAATTCCTCATTAAATTATTTTATGGATGTTGGCGCTAAAGTTTCCTTGAAAAATCCAGAAAAAGTTTTAGCTGTTGTCACAGTTATAACTTTACTTGCTGGAGTTACTGCAACAGGTATCTCTACTGAGTTTGACTTTAATGACTTCTTACCAGAAGAAGTAGAAATAACTCAACACTTCCATTATTTACAAGATGAATTCAGTACATCAAATGAATTCTCATTTATTTACATTAGCGGTAATGTAGCAACCTTTGATGTATTCAACGAAATGAATAATACTCAATATGAACTCGCTGAGGGTGATAAATGGGTTAATACTGATCAATCTGCTATGTTTTCCCCAATTAATGGAATGAGGGATTTAGCAAATGATAATTCAGAAATAAATCCATTCGATTTCTATAATAGCACATTTGAAGAATTATTTAACTCAAAAGATGAAAATGGAGATTTAGTTCCAGACACTGATGAAGATGTCAGAGAATTATTAGATTGGATTATGATTGGAGAAGGTAAAACTATTCCAAATATGGTTTCAAACTTTATCTATTATGATGAAGAAGGAGATAACTATACTGTAGCTTATATTCTAGTTAATACTAAATCTAAAAATGCATATTTTGAAGAAGTTGTTAATGAATTAGAGAAAGATACTGCTTCTCTTGAAAATCTTGAAAAAGAAGGGAAAGTTGATTCGGTAGTTGTGACGGGCCCTCCTGCTATTTTTGATGTCGTAATAAATACAATTAATGAAACCATGATTGGATCTATAGCATACACAATATTGCTTTCATTTATTATTCTTACAGCTGTATTCTGGTACACTGATGGTCAGCCTTTACTTGGAATCATATCTATGCTTCCAGTTCTACTGGTCTTAGTGTGGATTTTAGGAACAATGGTTACAATTGGATACACTCTAAATGTTATGACTATCTTAATCGGTGCATTAACCGTCGGATTAGGTGTAACATATGCTATCCATATTTCACACAGATTTATTGAAGAAATGGAACATCATCATTCACTAGATAAGGCCATCAATAATACAGTAAAGAATACAGGTTCAGCTCTCTTTGGAGCTGCAATGACAACTGTTTTAGGATTTGGAGTTTTGTTCTTTGCAATCTTACCTCCAATGAAACAATTTGGAACTATGACTGCTTTGACCATTTTGTATTCCTTCCTGTCGAGTGTTTGGGTTTTGCCAAGTATGCTAGTCATTTGGGCCAGACAAACAGGACTTTCTGGGAACGAAAGTGAACAGGAAAACAAAATGCCGGAAGCAAAAGAAAAACTTGACAATTCGGATGTTTCAAAGATGGCTACAACTTCTGATAGTGAAGATGGTGATGGGGCCGAGGATAATCCAAAAGAAATACCTGAGAAAGATGATAATCGGAATTATGAATCTGGAGAAAACTGGATGGGACCAGACGGAACAGAAAGTGGTCCGAATGTTCCAGAGGATTGGTACTTGACATATGAAGGGCCGGCGCCTGTCGTAGAGGATATTTATGAGGAGAATTATGCTGTAGACAGAGGAAATGGTTCCGTACCAATTGATTTTTATGTTAAAAAATGGGGAATGCCAAAAGGCTTTGAAGATTAAATTATAATTTAGCTATTAACTCTTTTACAAGAGATTCACAAGAGGCTAATTCAGGTTCTTGCGTTGATCTTAGAACTATTGTAGCACCATAAACTCCATCTCTTGAAAATGGATAACTACCTACAGAGACATTTGGGCATTTTTCTTGTATCTTTGTCAAATCTTCAGCAAAGAAACTCTCTCCAACCATTATATCATATGATTTTGAATGAACTATATCTCCTCTTTCAAGATAATCATACATACCTTCTAGCATTCCTTGCATTATTTTTGGAATTCCAGCCATGACAAAAACATTCTCTATTTTGTAACCTGGAGCTTTAGTTGCAGGACTATAGATTAATTCACCGCCTTCTGGAATATGAAGCATCTTTAGCAATGGTTCAGTTAATTCTTTACCTGCTAAGAATTCTTTCATCTTTTCTAATGCACCGTCATCAATTCTGGATTCAACGCCAAATGCTTTGGCAATACTATCTGTAGTAATGTCATCATGTGTAGGGCCGATTCCTCCTGTAGTAAATACATAATCATATTTTTTCCTTAAACTATTAACTGCTTCAATAATTGCATTCTCATCATCAAGAACAATTCGAACTTCAGATAAATTAATTCCTAATTTACCTAACCATTTAGCAAGATAGACCAAGTTTCTATCTTCTGTTCTACCTGAAAGAATTTCATCTCCAATAATAACTAAAGAAGCTTGGTTCACAATTTTTCCAAGGCCTTAATTCTTTTTTCCATTGGTGGATGTGTTGAAAACATATTTACGAAAAAATCACCGCCCCTCAATGGATTTGCAATACACAAGGCTGCATTACTAGGAGAGCCGCAATCCAGTGGCTTTCTATGATTCTCCCATTCTAATTTTTTAAGAGCGCTAATCAAAGCCCATGGCTTATTTGTTAATTTAGCTGCCGTAGCATCTGCATGATATTCTCTAGAACGAGATACTGCCATTTGGAGTAAAACTGCTGCTAAAGGGGCTGTAATTACCACAAGAATCATAATTCCTGGATGAACATTTCTGTTTCGTCCTCCAAACATACTATTCCACCACATCATTCTAGCTGCGAAAGATATGAAACCTGCAATTACTGCAGCCACACACATAACTAATGTATCTCTGTTCTTAACATGAGCCATTTCGTGAGCCATTACTCCCTCTAACTCATGATCGTCAAGTACCGACATTATTCCTGTTGTCGCAGCTACAACTGCATTTTTTGGATTACGGCCAGTTGCAAAAGCATTCGGAGTAGAGGATGGAACTATTGCGATTCTTGGAGTTGGAAGGCCATTCAAATCAGCTATTTTCTTTACAATTCCATACAGCCTTGGATTATCCTGCCTTTCAATTATTTTAGCACCATAAGCTCTCAAAACTATTGAATCACTATAGAAATATGAGTAAAGGGCAATTGGCAAAGAAAATATTAGGAAAAAGAAAGCCCCGCCTACAAAATTGCCTGCAAAATAAGCTCCAAATATTGAACCAACAATAACCATCAAAAGTGTCATCAGAAAATACAACCCAAATAAACGAAGTATAGCCATAATATTCGATTTTGTACTAGTAATTAAAACTTATTTAGTCAACATAATGTTGATAAGTTTGTCTTTCTAATATCCTAATAGCCTCTTTTTCAACATCGGAATCGTATCTAAAAACAGGATTAGGACTTGTTCCTTGTGGACGTCGTTTTGTATCTAATTGACCTTCGGAATAGGCTCTTACTGACTCAACCATTAATGTGGATGCAACAACTAATGTTTTGTAACAAAGATCATGGTAATCATCACCACGTCTGACTGGAATTTCACGCTTGCCAACCAAATCCCCTGCATCTATTTCTGTTGAACAAAAATGGCAACTACTTCCTATCTTAATATTCTCATGAACACTCCATGCAGGTGACGCTGAACCTCTGCATTCAGGAAGAAGTCCTGGATGAGAATTCAAAACACCTCCGCGTGCTTCTCCATATTCTAGAATCTTACCACGAATTATTCTTGTTCCACCAAAAACAATGAGTTCTGGACTAACTGATTCAATATGCTCCATACAATGTTCATCATTGTGTATTGGAACTTCAACTACTGCTATACTGTGCTCCTTAGCCTGTGATTCCACAGTTGGACCTACAGAATTAGTACCTATTCTAAATTCAAATTTTTCTCTTTCAACTTCGCCACCCTCTGAAAATTCCTCAATTATCAAAGATGGTTTGAAACCTGCATCTAAAAGTTGTGAAAGCATCTCTCGCCCCCAAGGATGCTCTTTGATTGCTAAGAAAATAAAATTCATTTTTTCGCAACTACCTTAAATTCGACAGAAATTGGAGTAGGTAAAGCACCAACTTCAACTGTAGTTCTTGTTGCCTCATACTCCTCGAGATATTCAGAATAGATTGAGTTAAATTTCTTGAAATCATTCTTCATATCTGTCAAAAATACCATTATATCAACAACATTTGACATATCGAGATTTGCAGCTTCTAATATTGCAATTACATTACTAAAGGTTGCATGTGTTTGAGCTTCAATTCCTTCTGGAATTTCGTCAGTGACGGGATGGCGCGGTCCTACACCTGAAAGAAAAACTAAATCTCCAGCTTCCTTAGCATGGACATAAGCACCAACTGGCTTAGCTGCTTTATCTGTTTTAATGGCCATCTGATTCTTCCAAAGCCCCCATTTCTGGTTGATCATAGAAATCCAAAACTTCTCTATCACCCTTGTAAAATTCCGGATTATCTTCGTCGTATTCCAAATCTCCGGCTGTGTCTTCAGCTGGAGTTAAAGTTACTACTGCTGAACCTGTGCCCCAAACAGGTTCATATGCTAAAACATTACCATCGTACAAATTATTTTGACCCATTATAGAGGCCATAATCCAAAATGGTTTGAAACTAACGACCTTCGGTACTCTGGCCTCGTTATGAAATTGTCGTGATAACTGTGAAACGTCCTCTAATCTTCCTTTATCTAAATATTCTAAAAATTTCAAATTCCACTCATGATCTTTAAGTGAATGAATCTTGTCATCCTTAGGATTTATCTCAATTGTGTGTAATCTATTAGATAATGCTGAAGCAACAACAACTGCTGCTTTCTTACCGCTGCTATCTATTGCATCTCTTATTGATTTCCCAAGAACAATACTTTCAGCTCTATTAGCGTACATATTACTAGAAACCACTATTGCAGGTAGTCTATTATCGGGATTCAACAATTTCAAAGCTACAATAGTTCCCGTGTCTATTGGAAAACCATAGTATGAAACTGTGCGAGCATGTAATCCTCTTTCCTTACATTTCTCAACTGCTAATTCTGCAAATTTAGGGTCCATTCTAAATTTATAATCAATACTTCCCAAATCATGAAATTCTTCATCAACATATGTCCATTCAGGTTCAGGAAAAGCCTGAATTTGATGACCTAAAATTGATGGCCAGAAAGTACTATATATTACTAAAATTTCAGCATCTGTTTCTTCAATTTCTAAGCGTGCTTTATCATAAGCATCTCTGACTTTTTGCCATCCTTCATTTTTCTCAGGGCAAAGAAGAGGATGTGGAAGTCCAGGAACAAGTATTCCTTTCCGAACGTTGTCGTCCCTCATATCTTAGCTTTTCTAGGATCCCACCCTACTATTGCGTTCCCAGTTCCTATTACGGTACCATAGGCATGAACTGTAGCCTTGTAATCTGGAAAACCTAATGCACTCATCAACCAAGTTAAGCATCCTGCCTCAGTCTCTGCTACCGTTTGTTCAGTAAAATCAGGCATTAGGTCTATCATTTCTTTTGTTTTACCTTCACGCATTAAATTTATCATTTTCATATCCCAAAGATATTGGTTATGATTAGTTACATGTTCCTTGCTCATATCCTCTGGAACTTCAGGTTCAACTGTAAAATGTCTATGTGAGAGAGAATTACTAGATAATAATAATGCCTTCTTACCGGACGCTTCAACTGCTTTCCGAGTTGCTTCTCCCAATTTAATCATATTAGCTTGCATTACTTCTGCATTGAAATAAAATTTAGAACGGTTAGATGAAATGCATACTATTGGTTTGTCCCATTTAGGATTAACTAAATGACAGCTAGTAATGGTCCCATAATCAATTCTAAAATCTGGATTTTCCATCATTTTAACTAACAAGCCAGAATCTGCAGCATTGTCATGAATAGCTCTCGATAACTCAACATCTACGTTTAAGTCATAGTTATATCTGAATAAGTTAGGAAAAATAGGATCGACTGACAATGACTTAAATTTATCTACTCCTAAAAAATGAGTCCCTATGAATGTAGCCCAATGAGGTGTATGAACTATAATTACATCATAATCGCGTTCTGAAAGACTTTCTCTCAAACGTTCATATCCCCAGCGAAGTTCTTCCCAACCCCCTTCAGATGTTGCTTCATTCTGTGGCGGATTCTCCGCATAAACCAAATGTGGAGGATGTGGGGCCAAAGCACCCATTACAATTTCTCCTTTAGACATAAATGTCGACTCTTACACCTCAATATAATGATTTTTCATGATTCTTTCACGCAGATATTAATGGCTTCAGAGAAGAAACCGAGACTCCAGCGACCTCCTTCTCTGCCGACACCACTATCCTTAATGCCACCAAAAGGAACACGCAAATCTCTGTGCAACCAAGTATTGACCCATACCATTCCTGTTTCAAGTTTTTCAGCAATTCGGACGCCTCTTTGTGTATCTCCAGTCCATACAGACCCTGCTAATCCATAATCTGTACAATTAGCCATCTTAATGGCTTCTTCATCTGTTTTAAAAGAATGAAGAGTAACAACTGGGCCAAAAATTTCCTCTGTTGCAGTTCTACTCATATGACTTAGATTTGAAACAACTGTAGGTTCTAAAAATGCTCCTTTATCAAACGGTGAAGAAAGTTTTGGACTCTTGCCACCACTCAATATTTCTCCACCCTCTCTTTGAGCTAAATGAATATAAGATTCTACTTTATCTCTATGAGCAAAAGATACTAAGGCACCTAAATCTGAATCTTCTGAAGAAGGATCGCCAACCTTCATGTTCTTAACGAAAGTGACAAATTTATCGATAAACTCATCCCAAATTTTCTCTGAGACTAAAATTCGACTGCCACAAAGACAAACTTGACCTTGATTCAGAAAACCAGCCCTAGCAATACCAGGAATCGCATCATCCAGATTAGTGTCATCAAGAACTATAGTTGCATTCTTACCTCCCAATTCTAAACTCAATTTTTTGAACATTGGAGATGCTGTTTCAGCAACTTTTCTTCCTGTCATTGTTCCACCTGTAAATGATATGAGATTCACCTTAGGATGTTCAACTATTGACTGCCCAGCTTCTGAGCCTAGGCCATGGACTATATTTACAACTCCTGCAGGCAAGCCAACATCATGAATTACTTCTGCTAGCAAATTTGCAGTTAAGGGAGTTAACTCCGAGGGTTTAGCAACAACAGTATTGCCCATAACAATTGCAGGAGCTATTTTCCAAGAAAGAAGATAAAGTGGCAAATTCCAAGGAGTGATTAAACCTGCAATTCCAACAGGTTTTAGAATCACATGATTAATTGCGTTATCCATCTCAAACTTTTCTGATTTGTAATCGCGTGCAAATTCTGCAAAGAATCGAAAATTAGCAACTGAACGAGATGCATCAACGGCTCTTGCAAGTGAAATCGGTTTACCTGTATCTAATGATTCTAGAGAAGCAATTTCTTCCGATTTAGATTCTAAAGCATCGGCAATTTTATCTAACCAAATAGTCCGTTTCTCTAAACCTAAGTCTGACCAGAATTTCCTAGCTGAATCTGCAGCAACCACTGCATTCTCTACTTCATGAGAAGTGGATTTAGGAATCTGAGCAATCACTTCACCTGTAGCTGGATTTACATCATCTATTGTAATATCTGTAGACTCAAATTTGCCATTGATATAGTTTTGAACGATTATCATTCTGGGCTCTTATAATCCTCTGGATTAAAGTACCAACGATCGCTATCGGGATCCCATTCATCCCACGTTGGTATATCCTTTAATTTTTCGAGATATTTTTTAGGAACTACACCTGAAACAAGAAAGGCCTTTTGTCTTCTAAGAGGATAAGGATTTCTAAGTTCCATTCCTAAAACACCTAGAATACCTCTAGCAATATACCATGTAGCTTGAGGATTCCAACCATGAGCTATCTTAATTACAACACCAAGACCTTCTGGATAATCCTCATGGAGTATAGACAAACCAAGCAAACCATCGGCACCTTCTTTTGCAATTACTTTTCCATCGCAGGTTTTGATTACTGTAGTATCTAATCTATTGAATCCACCTACTAAGTCAGGATTACGAATCATGGCTTCCCAAATCCAATTATCTTCTTTCTCCTTAGCTAATCCGGCATAACAAGCTGCCAATTCATTCACAGTATTGGATAAAGTAGGAAATCCATCTCCATCTCTAGCAATTCTTTGCGGATTCCACTCTTTTCCTAGATAATGTCTTATTTGTTCCAAAAATGCGAAGAAGAAGGGATGATTTGGCAGAGTGTAACCTGCACGATTCCAACCCTTACGACGACAACCAAGCAAGATTGCTGCATGCTGACCTGAAGAATTGGAATACCAGCGCCTCGCTCTTCGTACTTGTCTACCAAATTGTACTAAGGGCAAATCAAGTGGAGTCTGCATTAAACCCCAATCTGATTTTGGAAGTAAAGATTGAGCTGCCTTAACATGCTCAGAAGTACCATTGTGACTGGAAACAGATATGGCCTTTTGTTCCCAGTTAAGATCATTTAATTCATCTGCAAAAACTTTTAGCATTAGTGGCTTCATCATTGAGCGCCCATAGCAAAGAACATTGCCTCCAAAACTATGGATAGCTTTTCCACCGCTATACCAAGCTACAGCTCCATGAATCGTAGTTTCACTAACGCCATTTCTACGATAATCAACTAGAGGTTCCCATTCAACATCTCTACCTGTAGGAACATCACTCTCTGTTTCACCTAATGGACTACTTGGATACAACTCGCGAACATCTGTTGGATGGCTCAGGATATCAACTCCTCTACGCGTGGAATCACTTTATTCATGAAGGCATCCATGTTACGAATTACACGAGGACTGTCATGATTAAAGAAATCAAACCATGCCATAATACAGTCGTCTGGATGGAACCTTTCTGCAATTTGCTGAGCTACTTCTTCTACATTACCTATGACTGAATTATCTACTGCTTTAGAAACCTTCATAGGGTCTATAGTGCCTTCAAGTGCACCCCAGTAAGAACTCAAAGATTTTTCTGCTTCTTCTTTTGCAGCTTTTGTTCTCTCCGTCTCTGACAAATTTTGTTCATCATTGACAAAAACCATTAAGGTTCTTGGCATGTAATTTCTCTTCCAAGGCCCTCCATCTGAATGATAACACTTTGACATTCTTTGATGGGTCGCCTCGATTACTTCTGGTGGTGTAATTGAAAGATTGAAAACTTTTACTGGGTGAATTTCATTTATTTCCTTCTGAAGTGAAGAATCATGTGAACCCAAAATCAAATCTAATAAGTCCCTATTCCAGGCCTGTGGAATATTTTTGAGATCCTCAAAAATATATCTGTTAGGGATTATGATGCTGTCTGGAGCATTGAAAATTGAATCTCTTTCAATAACTGCTTTTTGAACATTTTGCCAATCGTCATCGCTACGGAAATTAGAACGTGTAAGAATAGTTTTTCGTATTACATTGCTATTTACTATTTCACCATTCAGTAACCTTAAAAAAATTTCACAAGCCTCTGCAAATATTTGACCTCTCAATGCAGGCCATGCTGCTTCTTCAACAATATCTCTTGGAACAATACCATATGGTCTGGCCATAAATTCAAACCGACCTGCAGAAAATCCAATACGTAACTTTCTTTTTTCATTCTTGTCGAGCCCGTGAAGTGCTAAAAATGAACCAACTCTTTCTGCAATTCCTACTGGCCCTCCATGAGTTAGAAGACTCATCACTGCAGAACCAACATTAATATTCTTAGTTTTAGCAAACATCAAATGTGCTAATTGGAAAAAATCAGTGCATAAACCAACCTCGCCTTCCCAATGAGGGACGACAGGCTGTTTATTCATTTTCTGAACTTCAGTCGACAAATGTGCTTGAGCTACCCAAGCAGTTCCAAATCCTAATTTGTCTGCAGCTTCTAATTGCTCAAAAAAATTAGAGAACATGGTGTCTTCATCAGGAGTGAAACCCTCTACAGGAGTTTGAGCGATCGAAAGGAAAACGTCATAATCCATTAAATTGAACCTGTTCTTCCACCATCCACAGGAATACTTGTTCCCCTAACAAAACTAGCTGCCGGTGAAGAAAGAAATGCTACCACCTTACCAAGTTCTGATGGATCGGCTAAGCGTCCTTCAGGAACAGTACTCAACCAAGCATTTTCTACCTCTTCTTGACTTATTCCCTTCTGTTCTGAAAGAGTTTTCTTTAACTCAGTAAGTCGCTCTGTATTTGTAAATCCTGGTAAAACATTGTTTATAGTTATAGAAGGAGGGAGCTCTTTCGACAATGTTTTTGACCAAGATGCCATGGCTCCACGTATTGTATTACTTACGCCTAAACCAGGGATAGGTTCTTTGACTGATGTAGAAATTATATTGATAATTCGCCCATAATTTGCTATTTTCATACCTGGCAAAATTAACTGAACCAATGTCTGTGATGCTAAAACATGTCTGCGAAAGGCCTTCTCGAAATCATATGGTGTCGCGTCAATAAGTGGACCTGAAGGAGGGCCACCTGAATTATTAATTAAAATTTCAAAATTACCATTTTTCTCTATCTCTTTCGTTACAGAAATAGTTAAAGAATCTAAATCTTCAAGATCACAAGATAATGTATTTTCTCCAGAAGCACTACGTGACAAAATAACAACTTCAGCACCATATTCACTTAGGGACTTAGCTGCCGCTTTTCCGATTCCACTTGTACCACCACAGACCAATGCTCTTTTACCCTCTAAATTAATCATTTATTCTCCTTTGAACTCATAAAAGTCTGGATTTTTAAGAGGAGGTAAAGCTTCTTTTTTAATCAAAACACTACGGACTGACCAAAGATCAATAAAAACTCGATATTTAGTTGTCATATCTAAATAATCAACTCCGGATGAACCACCTGTTCCTACCCTTCTACCAATCATACGCTCCACCATACGTGCGTGTGAACTTCGCCAGAGAATCATCGATTCTTCTAATTCAATAAGAGTAGAAATCAACCTACGTGGCCAAGCTAACAAAGGAAGTTCACGATAAGATTCTATGAAAACTAAACCTGCACGTCTACGCCGTAATGATAAATCTTCCTCAAAGAAGGTAACTGCATCTTGATGTGTGTCTGGATACAGTTTTTTATGAGATGCTAGATATTCGTTAATGAAGTCATTTACCTGATTTTCATCGTCAGATGAGGCTGAATTAGACCCCTGAATAGGTGTTCGTTCAAGCCAATCACAAGTTACTTCATACAATGATTTTTCATTGGAATCATCTTTCCCTGCAGGTTTGCCATCAATCCACTTTTTACCCATAAGAGCTTCCAGTTCTCTCATCTGAAATGATTCAAAACCAGATGCAGTTCCAAGCTCATCCCTAAAGTTCAGAAAGTCCTGTGGTTCAAGAGTTTCCATCACTTTCCATTGCTGTGCCATTAATTTGAATGTTTCAATAACTCTATTCATGTGGTGAACTGCTTGTGGAAGTTTAGTTTCTTCAACATAATCTGAAGCTAAAATATCCCTTGTACTTCTTAGTTCATTAATTATTAATTTGAACCATAACTCAAAATTTTGATGAACTAAAATAAAATGCAACTCATCATTACTAATTGATCTTTTTCCACCTTTGACACCTGTCTGTAATTTGAGCAACTCCTCCAATCTAAGATACTCGGAATACGTTGGTGACATTACGGCCTAATAAGGATTGTATATTATATCGACTGTGTTTAGGGGATTATGTTAGTCTGGGCACATGGACTCTGGGGAAGCCCAAATGGAAGTAAGATTACGGCCATTCGCGAAAGTGGAATTGAAGCAATCGCACCTGATTTTAATGAAATGGAGCTTGTTGACAGAGTAGAACTAATAGAAAAGACAATTGAGAGCGGAGATTTTGTACTCGCCGGATCTAGTTGGGGTGGGCTTGCATGTGCACTAGCTGCTCAAAGAAAACCGGCTAAAATCAAAGGATTGCTGCTCCTCGCTCCAGCTTTGCATTATCCTGAACATCCAAATGATAATCCTGAAAATTTAATAGCTCCTGAAAATATACCTGTAACAATAATACATTCGACTACGGACGATATTGTACCGATTAGCGCTAGTAAAGATTACTTAGAAAGATCCAAAGAAAATGTCAAACTAATTGAAGTAGAAGATAACCATGTTTTAGAAAATTCAATTGAACTTATTATTTCTGAATCTAAGAAATTACTTAATTACTGAAATCCTTTACCTTTTCAACTAAGTCCATTCTCCTTAATCT
>CAZYZI010000016.1:0-23245 GCA_964651915.1 uncultured archaeon
AAATTGAAATTCCATCTCCACCATTATTCTTTATTGTTGAATTTTCTATTCTAACGTCATCAGTTCCAGATACAATACCGACTCCAACCGAATTCTGAACTGTGACATTGGAAATTGTTATTGCTGTATAAGCACTTATTCCTATATTACAAGCATCAAAAGTTACATTATCAATTTTGATATTACTACCTAAACTTGCATAAATACAGGAATCTGAAGTTCCATTACCACTTCTTTTTATTGTCAAATTCTTTATTGTAATCGTATTAGTTTTTAGATTGAAAACTGAATTCTGCCAACCACCACTAACTGATACTCCTGATGAATTACCAACTATCGTTACTCTTTCAGTAACATTGATATTTGTTTCAACATAATCCCATTCCCATAATTGTAGAACATCACCTGAAGATGCATTATCGATTGCATCCTGGATAGTAGCTGACTGGTGGCCGCTATCTAAATTCTTAATCAAACCTTGCTTCCAATATGATGGAACTGTAACTGTCTCTGTGTGAGAAGTTGTCATATTGATGTTGTAGGCCTTAGCACGAACTCCATAATGATAATACAAGGTAGTTGTTGCTTCATCAGGAGTAGAACTTCCATCATAAATCCTGAATTTAAGAGTGAAATTCTTGCTAATTAACCCATCACTATCAGTCTTGGAATCACTTCCGCCATAGTATGATGTTACATATTTGTTAGAACCATCGCTTACTAACTTAACATCTAAATCTTCAAAACCAACAGTTGCATTCTGCATGAATTTTAATGTTAAATCATTGTAGATCGCAAAGTATGCATCTTCATGAACTAGGATAGTTGAAAATGTAGTATTCTTTGCAGAATTACCTTCAGTTCTTTTGTTAAACCTAAGGTCATGACTATCACTACCTGAAACTGAATTATTACCTAAGTAAAAATAATCTGAATGCACAATGTAGATACCATAAAGTCCACAATCTGTGATTGTATTGCCCTCAAATACACCATCATTAGACGTAGCTCCTGAAACGTAAATACCTCGTTTATCAGTATTTGAAATTGTATTATCTTTGATTAAAACACGTGGCGCACCATTGTAGACTGTTATTCCATCATCGTTATTTGCAAACGTATTATCCTTAATTACGGCATCCGCAGCCCCCTCTAAGTATATTCCAGAAGCACTATTGTTCTTTATTGTATTAGATTTTATTACTGGATCATCCTCAAGAGACTTGATACCATATTTACCATTCCACCAAATATTGTTCTTGTAAATCTTAACTGCAGTAGTTGAAGTATCACCAATAAACGCTTCAATACCATTATTGTAATTATTTGTAATTGTGGAATTACCGACCCAAGCTCCAGAACCACCTATAGCCACACCTTTGTAGCATGTCATAGCTATGACATTCTCAACAGTAAGATCATCTCCATCTAACTGGAATGCATTGTAACCTGAGGTACTACCACAGCTTTCAACTTTAATATTTTTTATTGTTACATCATCTGAAGTTATATCAAAACCTTTTCCACTAGATGTTGCATTAAGTGTAGTATTTCCAGTACCATTACCTATTATCGTTATGCTCTCATCAACTTCCACATTTTCGCTATAAGTCCAAGCCCAAATGTGCAAAGTATTACCTGAAGACGCATTGTCTATCGCATCCTGAATCTTATACCAAGTAGAACCACTATTTGTATTCTTAACAAGGCCTTTTACCCAAAAAGAAGGTACAGAAACTGTCTCAGTATGAGAAGTACTCATATCTATTGACTTTTCCTTACTCCTTACACCGTAATGATATTTCAGTACGTTAGCAATGTTTGTTGGGGTCGAAGATCTGTTGTAAATTCTATAATCAAGTGAGAAAGTTGCACCTGCTTCACCATTAGAGTCTGAAACTGCATCAGAACCACCATAGAATGGCGTTGAATACACCTTAACACCTTTAGTTAGCAAAGCAAAGTCAATACCTTGGAAACCATCTCCATCGCTATCTTGGAAAACAATATCAAGATCAGAAGTGATTGTTAACTCAGCTGTTGAATTTACAAATATTGTTGAGAATGTAAAATTAAAAGCCGTATTATCTACTGAACCTTGGAAATAAACATCTTTACCGCCACTATCTTTTGATGTAACATTTTTAATGTAATTGTTATCTGAATTAACAAACCATACACCTCGTCCATCATTGTCCTCAATCGTAACTGATGTTAAATTACAATAATCACATTCTGAAAACTTAACTCCGCCATCATTCTCTTCTATAGTATTGCTTTCAAACTCAAGAAGTGTTGATGTTCCTGCAAATATTCCATAACCATTGTTTTCCTCAATAGTATTGCCTTTTACATCTGCTGAATTAGAACCTGATAAGTATATTCCAACATCTTCATTATCCTTAACAATATTATCTTTTATATCTGCTGAATTAGAACTCAACAAGAAATAAATTCCATAATCAGAATTGGATTTTACAGTATTATTATAGATGAAAGCATTTGTACTATTTTGAACCTTAATCCCTTGAGAACCGCCTTCTATAGTATTATTCGTTATGATTACGAATCGCCCAGCTACAACAACAACCGATGGTGACGATGTATCTCCATCTATTGTATTCAATGTAACAGTACCATGATTGGCCAGTACACGAACTGCTGAATCCTCATTATCAACTACAGTATTCTGCTGTATTGTAGCTCGTGCACCAGCAGCGAGAATATGTATACCGTCTTTTTCATTATATTTTACTGTATTACTGATTATTTTAGTGTAAATTCCTGCAATGTACATGCCATCATATTCATTGTCATTTACAGTATTACCCTTTATTGTATTGTTAGCAGATGTGATGAAATCATTACTTATCTGAATACCATATTTCCCATTACCTTTTATGATATTCTGAATTATTTTATTATTTGTAGATGCCGTGATAACTAAGCCTGTATAATCATTAGACTCGATAGAATTATTGTATAATACTGTATTTTCTACTTCATACAACCTTACTGCTCGACCTGAACTATCATCGCCATTATTCTTTATCGTATTATTATCTACGAAGGCATTGTCACAATTTGAAGATAAAACAAGGGCATCACTTAAACTATTCTTAACTGTATTCTTCTTTATTTTCAATCTCTTAGAATCTGAAAGATAAATACCATAAGTTGTTTGATCATCAACTGTATTCGATGAAATAACTACATCATCCGATCCTGTAACATAAACTCCTGCATTATTATCTGATATTGAATTTGACTTAATTACCAGATTATCTGCTGAGGATGCATAGATTCCATAATCTGAATTAGAACTTAATGTATTATTATCTACTACTAAATTATCTGAACTTGATATTTTTATTCCTTTATCAGTAGAACTTGAAAATGTATTATTCCTTATTAGTACACTATCTGATGACTGTATGTATAAACCAGGATAATTACTTCCTGATACTGCATTTCCATAAATTTTGTTGCTATCAGAACTAGATTTTAGATGTATACCTGATCTTCCCGAATTAGTAATTGTATTATTAAAAATAGAATTAGATTGAGAACTTGTTAGATATATTGAACCATAATCTGAACCACTATCTGAAGCTGAATTTTTAATTGTATTAAACTTGAAAATTGCATCATTTGTATTCTTGATATAAACTCCATAATCTCCACTTGAAGTATCCTTAAACACACTATTTTCTATCAAGAAATCATCTGATTCCTCAATTAAAGCTAAATTCTTACCTGTAAAAGTTGAATTTTGTATTTTTAAATTTGTAGCATCATTTGCATAAAGTTCGTAAGATTTACTTGATCCTACTTTCGTTGAACCCTTGACTGTAACCTTATCGCTACTTGTGATATACAATCCATACGATGAAGAACCATTGTAACCTGAATTGTAAATGAAAACATTATCCAATATTATATCTTCACTATCAGAGATTTCAAATCCATGTGATGAAGAAGCATTCATGAAATAACTGTTTTTGAATGTAATAGTATCTCCATCGTCAATGAAAACTGATTTACGATCTGTGTCATTAACAGTCACGCCTGTAATAGTTGATTCTTTTGTTCTATCAAAATATATTCCATAATTGGAAGAACTAGAAGTCATTACAACATTTTCAACATTTAGACTATTATAATTTCCAGCATAAAGAAGACTATCTGAAGCTCCATTCAATGTCAAATTCTTTATTGTAACGTCGTTAGCTTTAACCTCAATAGCATAGTCACCACTTCCGCCATTGATGATTGAACTAGCTGTAGAATTACCAATTATTGTAACTCCTTTATTGACTACAAAATTTTCATTATAGGTCCATGCCCAAATATTCAAAATATTGTTAGTACTTGCTGCTGATATTGCTGAGGAAAAACTAGTATAGATTGTACTGGTATTTGTATTCTTTACAACACCAAATCTAAATTCATCGGGAACTGTAATAGACTCAGTTGTATCTTCATCAAATAATATCCATGTTGATTTAGCCCTGACTCCATATGCAATATTGACAGTAATGTTGTTAGAAGTAAGTGTTGAACTAGAAGAATAATAGCCAGAACGTATCATCATTGAATCTGAAATTAAACCGTTAGTATCTGTTAAAGCATCTGAACCACCCCAATGAGATGTTTCATAGTAGGTCTTTGAGCTATCTTTAATTTCAATTTCGACGTTAGAAAATGCATCACTATCCTCTTCTACAGTTTTAACATTTAGATTATTGTAAATGTCAACTTGGCAAGAACTAGAAACAGTTATTGAAGAATATGTATTGTAAAAGAACTTGTTAGCATTACTTCCAGTTCCACAATAATACAAATAAATATCCTTGTTATTATGTTCTTTAAATGTATTATTTCCAAATTCGGTCCTATACTGATACCTGTAACTATACCAACCATAAATAGTATCATCATCTCCATCAAATGTGTTATTTTCAACTTTCCAATCCTGACAGTAATAATAACAATATACTCCATAACTTGAACTGCTTTTTACTAAATTATCCTTGAAAACTATATACCTACCATATGATGATGATGTACCACCTTTATAAAAACCATAATTATTATCAACTAATCTATTTTTAACAAATCTATTAGGATCATTGGGATAAGAAGAATATCCTGAATTTTGTGTATAAATTCCATAACTTGTATTATTATGAATATAATTATTGTAATAATATGAACCATAAGTATCATAATAAGTATAGAGTCCATATGAAAATTTGGTGATTTCATTATCTCTTACAATATGCTTGTAGCCACCATACATGTAAATTCCCGTATGATAACTACTAACACTACCTCTATCAAACGTAGAATTATCAATATGAATCTGGTTACCATAACAATTCATAAAACCAATATATGTATTGTAAAAATGGACATTTTGTATAGTCAAGAAATCTGAATAATATGAATAAATAGAACCACCATGCGCTCCACTACTCGAACACGTGGTCGTAGAATTTGGTGCATGAGTTACTCTAAGATTTTTGACAGATGAATAATCTGTTTGATACTGATTAAATTTGATAGCCGGACCCCTATATCTTGCATCAATTATTGTCCTTGAAATTCCTGAACCTACAATAGCCACCTTTGTATTTACAACAACATTTTCTTTATACAATCCTGGCCAAACTTCAATTGTATTGCCTGAACTAGCTCCGTCAACTGCTGTGCCTAAACCATAGTAAAGCTTGTCTTTATTACGATTGTAAACTCTAAAATCAAAAACTTTCGATTCTAATTCATTATCATCAATTGTAATTTTTGATATTTCACGACTCCAATCCCCGTATCTTAAACCAATATATGTGTCTACATTTACCCCTGTAGATGAACCATCATAAATTTTGGTAGTTACGTAAATATCATCTAATTTTCCATCACTATTTGTTCTATCATCAGAACCACCATAATGATTTGTTGAATAAAGATAAGGACCATTTATCGGATTCTCATAAATTGCTTTAATTTCTCGCGAGTTGAAGTCCTCAGTCCATAATTGAACGTTGTCAACAGTACCATCCATGTAGTGACCATTGTAATCTCTTCCAACATAGAAATAACTACCATATGTCCTAAGATAGGGTGTAGTTTCTGAAAACGAATAAGTTTTGACTAACGTTCCATTAACATAAAGTTTTAGATCATCGGTATCCTCACTCCAAGTTGCTGCTAAATGATACCAAACACCAGTAACTAATGCCGTATCACTAAGTGCACTTTTCTCCCCACTAGGGCTATAAAAATATCCATAAATTCGAGGATTTCCACTGCTATTTACTTGTAATCTAAACTGACCTTCTCTATCTGTAGATACAACTGTATCAACATCAGTACCGCTTGGGAAAGTATCAAACTTAGCCCATGCTGAAATTGTAACTTCGTCTAATCTGTAAGGTGAAGATGAAACATAATCATAACCTGATCGAAGATAATCTCCACTTCCATCAAACGTAACTGCATTTCCATATAATCCAGTTCCATAAGCTGTATTGCCATATCTAGACCACCATTGTGAAGATGCCGAGTCAAAAGCATTACCTGAAGTTTCATCCATTTTCAAATGAATTAACATATCCTTGTTGATAGACATATTAATTAACGGTTCTGAACTTGTACCTTCAATTATAGCAATATCAACATCTCTTTTACCTTCATATCGTGGATTTCCCTCATGAGTCCAATCTCTTGCATCAACCCACATATGACCTAATCTTTCAAAATCATCTGAAAAGTAAATTACGCTAGTATCTGAATCTTTGTAAATCTTTACATCATCAATATACCAACCTTCTCTCTCTGTACTTTCATCACTACAGAAAACAAATTTAATTCTTATGTCTTCTCCTCTATATCCTGACAAATTAAATTTCTTATTTTGCCAAGAATCTTCCTCTCCTGTAAAGGCTTTCTCGTCATTATCACACACGGACCCGTCATACATTAAATCATCATAACCACCGAGTGGCGTCAACAAATCCCAACTAGTTCCTGCATCCTCAGTAATGTATACTCTGCCTCCATCAAACCTCTCTTCTGTCTTGTACCATGTCCTTATGTCTAGAATACTGGAATTCTCAACGCCACCTCCTGGAAGGCTAATATCGGAAGTCATCTTGAAAGCGACATCCCAATTTCCACCATATTCGTCATCATCTGAATCTCCGACCCAGAATGAATTTGTACCAGAAGATGATCTACGATCTGAATCAATTGTTGTGTTTACTCTGTTCCAATAATAGGTTCCATTATCTGTGATTGTAGTTTCAATTAGAGTTTTTTCTAGTAACCTTGAACTTGAATCAACATAGAGATTATCGAAATCGACATCAATTAAAATATTTTCCCAACCATTTCGCGTAGAATTGGAATCATATCCATGATGTATATCATAATCATCGTTATCTTGATCAAAATGAGTATCAAGTAATTGATTGTTCTCGGCACCTCTTGTAAAACTTATACCATATTTGTTATTTTCATAATAACCTTCATTGACCTTGTTATTATCTCCGCCATAGAATAGCAAACCTACATAATCACTACCATACCCACGAGAATAATTGAAATAATTACCGTTAGAAACTACCTTAATTCCAATACCATCTGAGTTATAGGATTGTATCTGTGTGAAAATATTGTTATTACTGCCCTCTCCAACATAATAGCCTACGGTATCAGTACATTGTGTATTTCCATACTTAATCTCGGAACTAGTTACATGATAAAGAGTTACACCAAATTTAAGATCATCGCCACTGTCACAGCCGTGAGTTGAAAACGAATTAGTTTCTATATCTTTAGCATATGAAATCCGAAGGCCATTGTAATTGTAATATGCCTCAATATTGGTAATTGAGACATCACTTACTGGATTGCCCTCCGTTCCTTGAATTACTAATCCAGCATCGCCACTACTTTCACCAATATCTGAACCCGTAGACATCAGATAAAAATTCTTCAGTATAGTCGAATCTACAGTTAACCTGAAAGCATAGCCACCATCACTTGCATCAACTCTAGGCTTCTGATTATTACCTCCCCAGAAAATATTCTCGACATCAGTCAAACTTATAGCTTTGTCCCATATAACTACCTCATCAATAGTTCCATCGAAGAAATTAGAATAACTTCCGTCTGAATTAGAATCTCCTGCGCCAAATGTCTGCTTACCATCACTATTCGAAATAGAACTTGTATAATTACAAGTGGCATCTAATTCATCATTGATATACAATTTTATACTAGATTCGTCATAAGTTGCAGTAACTAAAGTCCAAATATTCTCAGTAATTTCGGTATCTGATCCACAAGAACCTGAACTACTTCCAAAACCAAATCCAAATTCAAACTTAGCATCAGAGTTTAGCAGGATTTTATATCCATGTCTTTCAGAATCGCTAGGTTGCTGATAATTAGAAAATATAATTTGGTCAGTATCATTATCATCTACATTAATCCAAGCACTAATTGAAACTTCAGAAACATTGTAAATGGAAGAATGATCTACTTCAGCATAATCATTATTTCCATCAAAATCTAAAGCATGGTCTCCCCAAAAAGATGAAGTTGTTGTAGTTGCCCCCTCAATATCTCCACTATTAGATTCACACCACAATCTATCATAAAAATTAGTATTCGATGATGAGTCAAAATTATAATACCCAATAACTGGATTATCATTGCAATAAGAGTAAAGTCCATCGAGATCAATATCGTAATTACCTCCAAGAATGGTCAATCTTTTATCTACATCAACCGCATCATAATAAGTTCGGGAAGCAACACGTATTGTATCGCCTGCAGACGCGTTTTCAACTGCATGGGTTATGTTTGAATAATCTGCACCATCAAATGTATTATCGACCGTATATGTCGCTGCCTCAGAATCATCTGAAACAAAAACTAGGAAAAGAAGCGTAGCTAATAATAACAAAGCAAAATTAGCTAATCTACTTTGACGAATCATAGTTTTTCTCTCATTTAGGCGGTCGCGCATACACGCGTTCAATCGCTATTTAAAACATAAAGTATCGATTATAATAGGTATTATTAGTTCAAAATATACTAAATAGATAGTCTTGTTTACAAAAAATAATGAGCGCCTCAAATGATCTTTTCAAGGAACTAATGCGAAGGTTCGCAGCCGGTGTAACACTAGTAACTTTTAACGAAGCTAACAAGTTTGGAGGGCTGACTGTTTCAAGCTTCTGTTCACTCTCAATGAACCCTCCTTTAGTTTTAATATGTATCGATAGAAAAGTTGCTAGTCATAATTCACTAGAAAAAGCAGCAACTTTTGGTGTAAGTATCTGTAATTCAGAGCAAGGAAAGCTGGCATGGGATTTTGCCAATTCAAACGTTGATAAAAACGAACTAATACATTCACTTCCACACACTATTACTGATTCAGGTACCCCATTACTAGATGGATGTCTAGCATCAATGGAATGTAAAATTACTGAAATGTATGATGGAGGAGATCACACCATCTTTGTGGGGCAAGTAGAAGATGGTAATTTTGATGAAAATTCGGATCCTTTGATATATTATGGTTCCGGATTAGGTGAATTTAAACCAAATTAGAGATATATTTCTCAATAATCTCATTTGGAACTTTATCTCTAAAAGCTAACTGTGTTCTATAATAATAAACATAAAACCAAATTTCTTTCACTTCAATTTCACCTTCACTGAGAGAAAGGCGACCAACAGAGCGCCAAAGTCCAAGACTATTGGCATTAACGCAAGAGATTTCTTTTACTGACAAATCGGCATCAATGAATAATTTTTCTAAATCAAATATTATTTCCTCACCATCCTTATGAATAAGAAGGGCTTTACCATTCCTGAATCTGTAACCTTGTATAGCTAAAAATACACTTGAAAGAAAGAGTAAAACAAATGATAAATGAATTGCATTTGCAATAGTTGGTAATGTCTCAGCTTGATCTGGCAAAATATACCAATTAAGAAAAGAATAACAGATGAATGTTACTCCAAAAATAAGGCCTGATGCAATATACCATTCTCTGCTCTCACTATTATATTCGATTTTAGACATTAGAAAAGAGTCTGCTGTTTTGGGGCTCTTTTACCCTTTTTCAATGCTTTTTCATCCCAATCAAAAACATCTGTAATCCTAGACAGTGATTTAGCTATTCTATCTGCATAATAGTTGTAATCTGGTTTTGGACAAGATTCCTCAGGAATAAATGGTTCAACTATCATAGGACTTACACTCGCATCAGTAACAATAAATGAAATCTTCATACCGCTAACAAATGGACGTCCTGTTTTGACATATTTCTTATATGCTTGTAAATGAGCTTGGTTATCTTCATTAACATATTTTCTTTTAAGATTAACCGTTTTGGAAATTACAAAATTTTCATCACTAAAATCACCTTCTGAAACTCGGGTAACCCAATTTTTTGAAGATTCCAAAGCATTGTCTATGTTTCTATCCATCAATTTTGCAAATATATCTTCAAGTGCTTGGACTTGGATTGGAAATGAATCGGTTCGTCTAGTTTCATATCCTCTAACCAGCATACTTTCCTTAGGCCAAATTTGCTTCCCAACATATCTTTTCTTAACTCCATGTGAGAAAAATGGTTGAAGTATCTTTTCAAACTCTAATTGCTTAGCACCTACTGAATACCTTTTAGCTATAGATTCCCCAAATTCAATAGTCTGATTTAAATCTGTATGAGGTGAACGGAAAAATACCGAATCTGTATCTCCATAAATCACATCAAGCCCCTCATTTTCTAATTCTTCTAAAATATCCTTAACATATTCTCGTGCATAAGCCGTTATTGAAGCCCCAATATTCAGATTCGTAAAACGATAAAAATAAGAGGCAAAAACCCCGTAAACTGAATTCATTAATATCTTAATGGCCTCTTGAATTCTTCTGTAATAGTCTTCTTCATTCTTAGTCTTTGCAGCTGCTTGAAGTTCCTTCGCTGAATCTCTATCCTTCATCAAATTAACTAATAACTCGGGCAACATTCCTTTTTTCTGTTTAGGACTTTTAAATTTCACACCTAAAGGGGTCTCAATTTCACCATCAGGCGACATAGTAGAAAAACAAAGGTTTCTATCTATGATTATGCTAGGATACATCGACTTAAAATCTAAAACACAGACCCATTCATACAAACCAGGATTAATGCTGTGGACATACCCTCCTTCTATGTGTCCTGTACGTTTTTGACGATTTGTCATAGGCACTCCAATGCCCTTAGAATCTGCAAATCTAATCATCAATGAATCTATCATATTGGAAGTAATGCCATTGATAACATCATCAAGTGGTAACTTAGCAACTGAACCAAGATGTTGATACTTTTGAAGAACCATAATGTTTTCTAATATTTCAACTGCTAATTTCGCATCTTCTAAGCAGTAATCCATGACTTTTTGCGGATTTTTAGCCCATTCTTCATCCATTTCCTTAGGATTCACATCATGCTTTTCTTTACCTAATAATTCTTTAGCAACAGCATTCAAAGACTCTTGACGGGGCCTTATTTCACGCTTAACATTCCACCACGCATCGACAATAACTCTGCCTTGAGCCTGCCAAAACCTTTGGAACTTTTGATCTAACTTAGTTCCATTACGACCTATGGACAAATCAATATCATATATTTCTGCTCTCTCAACTAAAAGTGGTAGATCATAACCATCAATATTGTATCCTGTAATTATATCTGGATCATGTTCTTTTATTGCCGTAACAAAGTCATTCAATAATTTTTCTTCATCACCGTGCAAGGTCTCTTCGTGGACATATCCTTCTGATGTTTTTATACAATAACTTAAGCAATAAATTGTACGCTCAAATATTGAATTCTCAATATCAAAACTTAGAATTTTAAAATCTGATTCAAAACTTTCTGAAGGAAGAATTTCAACTACTTCAATCACCTTACAAGACCAACTTTCTTTGTGAATTTCTTTGCCACGAACTCGAATACAACCTCCAATATCGTTATCGTATAAATATCTATGATGAAATGGAATATCTGCTGCTAATAATTTAAGACCAAAATTCTTTAATTTTTCTCTGATTTTTGGAACTCGACCTGGGTGTGAAATCGTAATCTTTGTGCATTTTTTTACTTCTCCATCAACCCATAAGTCTAAAGGCTCTAAATTTTCAACATCCTCGTTATTTCCAAGCTCATCAAGTGCTTCCTGAGTAGGTTCTACTGCCTGCAAATAAGGCATCATTAACGGGGTTCTAACTGCGATAGCCTCACCTTCTTTTGTAGTGCCAAAAAGATAAACCATATTTCGGCTTTTTCCGTGTACTTCCTCAGTGCAAGAAGCTGCCGATAACAATCTAATTGAATAATCCACAATTTGCTAACAAAAGCGGGCTATTATCTCTATGGGACTATAATTTTTTCAAAGCTTGTTTAAAATCAGATATCAAATCTTCTACATCTTCTAAACCTGTTGAAAATCTAACAAATCCCAAACCAATACCTGCTGCTAAACGATCCTCTTTTTTCCAAGAAACATGCGTTGTTGAACAAGGCATCGAAATTAAAGATTCAACACCACCTAATGAAACGGCTTGCGTTGCTATCTTAAGATTGTCCATTAATTTTCTTCCAGCATCATCTCCACCCTTTACTTCAAAGCAAACCATTGTACTTGGACTATCTAACACTTTTTTACTTAAATTGTAATCGTCATGACTTTCTAAACCAGGATAAATTACTTTATTTATTTTGTCTTGTGATTCTAACCAAGATGCCACTTGACTAGCTGTATTCATTGCTCTTTCATATCTAACATGCAATGTTTTCATCCCCCTTTCTAACAAAGATGCTTGGTGAGGATCCATACTTCCGCCAAAATTCCTTAATTTATACCAAATTTGATGGATTAAATCTTGGTTACCTGCAACCGTACCTCCCAAAATGTCACTATGCCCATTGAGAAGTTTAGTCACTGAATGAAGTACTAACTCAAAACCATGTTCCAAAGGTTGGCAACCCATAGGTGTAGCAAAAGTACTGTCTACTATAGGAAGTGCACCATATTTTTTAGCTAATTTAGCTAACTTAGGTAAATCAGATACTTCAAGTAAAGGATTAGCGATTGTTTCGCAATACAAAATTTTAGTTTCTTTTTCTTTCAAAGCTGCCTCAACTGCAGCTAAATCCTTAACATCAACATAATGAACATCAATTCCAAAACGTGTGAAATCCTGATCTAAAGAAATTATAGTTCCGCCGTAAAGATTACGTGTTGTAACAAGTCTGTCTCCTTGGCTTAGAAATGTAAGCAAAGTCGTGCAAATTGCAGCCATACCTGAGGAAAACACCAAAGCATCTTCTGCACCTTCTAAATGAGCTACCTTCTTTTCTACAGCCCTCATTGATGGATTATTATATCGTGAATAAACTGGCGCACGAGGCTCGCCAGCTTTCCACATTTGATAAGCATTATCATCTAAGAAAAATGTTGAAGATTGATACACTGGCGTATTTAGAGAATTCTCACTAGGTGAGGTTCCTGAATGGACTGCTCGGGTACCTTTCCCCGACTTTTTGAGATGATCCTTTTCTAAAGACATTGTTTTACCACTTAGGCAAGCAGTTAATAACTTTGGTGAGATACATCCATAAATAGCAAGTCTTATTTAGAAAAGTAGTTAAGACTAAGTCCGAACGATGTTAAATAAAGCACAATTAGGCCGCAATTTGCTAATCGCGTTAATTCTATCGGTGTTTATTTTGCCTGTAGCTAATGCAGGATTAGTTGAAATATACATCAATAGCTCCGAGGAATTAACAGAAAGTGAAACTGAATTTATTATCAAGAGTGGAAAGGATTTAAATCTAGAACTCCGTTTAAGTGGCCCCTATAGAATAGATTCTGGGGATAAAAATTTATCTGTAGAAAGCATTTACATCGATGTTTACTTTGATAGTGATACAGACCGTCGGGATAGCACATCAGGTCTACCTCAATATCAACCTATAAAGAGTACTGAAAAAGATCCGGGGTACGATACTTTTGTTTCTAAATTTAACGGAGATGATACTCGTTTTGAAGGATATGAAGGACCTATTAGATTTTCAGTTATAATGAAAAATTCTTCTAGTGATATAGTTAGAGATTTCGTTATAATTATACAGATGGAAGCCCCTCCGAATGAAAATAGTGGCGCATCTGGATTCTCATTACCTAGTTTACCTCCTGAAATAGCAGACAATTTGATTCCAATATTAGGCGGTATTGTGGTTCTTCTGATATTATCAATTGGAATTTACACTTTTGTTTTGGCCCCTGAAGATACTACTGCAGACATTTACAAAACAAAGGAAAGCATTGATCCATTAAAGAAGAGTTTAACTGGAGTAGGATATGATTCTGAACTACCAAGTGAATCAAAATTAAAAAGGCTTGAAAACAGAGATGGAGATTCAGAGGACGACGACGAATCTGATGATGACGATGATGAATATGAGTATGAAGATGACGATGATGATGCGGATTTTGATGAAAGGGCAATGTTGGATAAATTAACTGGAACGGAAACATTAGCTAGTTCTACAGATAGTGAAGATGATGATGAGGATGAACCGGCACCAGCACCTAAGAAAAAGGCTGTAAAGAAGAAAGCTATAAAGAAAAAGGTTGCAAAAAAGAAAATCGTTAGAAAAGCAGCCCCTCCAAAGAAAGATACGAGTTCACCTGCTGTAAATATGGGAAAAGGAATAAATGATATTACATGTCCATCATGTGAAAAAGTACATCATATAGAAGAAAATACAACCAAGTTTATCTGTAGTTGTGGAAGACGTATTAGAGTCTAAGACTCTTCGGCATTATCAAGAATTAAAAGTAATGTTCTAGTTTCATCTTCATCTAAGTTAATATCTAATGGTTTAACAATTAAATCTATTTTTTTGGATTTGTAGTGTGCTTCCTCAATAGGAAGTGCAACTTTCCAATCTGTAAGTGAAAGACAATCATAATCGGCATTACCTTCCGTAATATTCACCGTTGCCCTAGTTATCCAAAGTTTCCGATCCTCACTAGGTACTTCTACCGAATAAACTCTTCCCTGAAAATGAGAGATTTTAACACTAACCTGACTAGGATCTTCAGACCTTATGGCCTCTGAAAGTTTTCGCTTTTTAACGTTATCATATCTAAAATCAAAATCACCTATTTTCTTCATATTCTGCTCAACTAATTTGCGGGGGTAAGTTTCTTTGTTTAATGTTGCTAATAAAATTCTTTCCATTCGAGATTTAGAATTCTTTTCAGATTCTGCCATCACACGGTAATAACTTAGTGGATGTCGTATTTGTCGACAAAGAGCATTAGGGCCTGGGCAAACTCCACTCGACACAAGCGTATCACACTTCGGAGAACTATACTGAGTTCCTGAGGTTTTGCCGGAAATATGTTCTACTTGATATCTGGTAAAAGCTTCTTTGAAATCTGGAGCTGTAGCAAATAATCTCATGACTGCCTCTGGATCCTGATTTAATGAAGAAAGAAATGTTGTTATAAAAAAACGAGAAGGGTGTGGTAAATTAACTCCAGCCTGCAAATCCATCATATTTAGATTAAAACAAGGCGGTGCCTTAGAAAGATCAAAACGACCTAGTTCCTTCATAGCCTCGGCTTGTCTTTCATTAACAACAGTGTTCAAACCTCCAATTCTTTCAGTAAATGTCTTAGAAACTTGGGATTTTAAATCTTCAATTGTGCCTTCGAATTTGTCTTTTATCTCAACAGGAGCTTTGGGCAATTCCTCTAAATGTTGCCTTATAACTTCCCTCATTAAACGAATTAAAGTCTTGCGATCTAAAGTTACAATTCCATTACTCACCCCGCGATTTGATAACTTCCAATCACCTTCTCTAAGTTTAGATGCAGCCCTTACATAATCAATAAAATTCATATTAAAATTTGAACCATCTAATTCAACTTTAACAACACCGAGATTATTTACAAATTCAACCAAATCATCATCCGTTTCTGAAGAAAGATGAGCTTCTGCACGAATAGCCTCAGACAATGCCACATAATTGACAAGAGCTTGATTGTCTGTAGCTGCTAATACCAATCGGGAAATTACATATCCTAATACTATATCTGTTTCATCATTAGTTGGAGGGCCTTCAATATCAATTACCCCTCTTGTTGCCGAAGTTTCAAGACGATTTATAGCAAGAGCTCGAGCTTCAGCATAAAAATAATCGTCTAATAATGAATCTAAATTTACACCTTCAAGAATAGCACTTGCTGTAGGCAAAAACGGATATCTCCAATGTTCAGACACATTTACACAAGACGATGTGGTTTTATAACAGCAATCAAGGGTGACTTTACATGGCTACAAACCTTCTTGAATTAAATGAAGTCCAGAAGGACTACCGTATACGTAAATATGGTAGAGTTGTCAGAACCTATAATGCTTTGAATAAACTCAGTTTTAAAGTTGAAAAAGGACAAATATTTGGATTTTTAGGGCCTAATGGTGCTGGAAAGACTACTACAATCAAATGCATTACTGGTATTTTAAAATGTGATGAAGGAACTATCACTATTGATGGGAAAAACATAGAAAATAATGATTTTGAAAATAAAAATAAAATTGGTTTCCTTCCAGAACAAGTTGGACTATACCGAAGTTTAACTGCAATTGAAACTTTGAAATTTTATGGTGGATTTTACAGTTTATCAGATTCAGTTATAGAGGAAAGAGGCAATAAATTATTAGACATACTAGGATTAGGTAATAGCTCTAAAAAGACGGTAAATGAATTTTCTCTTGGTATGAGAAAGCGTTTAGCATTAGCGACAGCTTTGCTACACAAACCTGAAATATTAATTCTTGACGAACCTACGTCTGGCCTCGATCCAAGAGGTGTTAAAGCCCTCAGAACATTATTATTAGATTTAAACAAAGATGGTCTGACTATTCTACTAAGCTCTCATATTTTGTCAGAAGTTCAGGAATTATGTACGGATGTTGGAATAATACATAATGGAAAGATGATTAGACAAGAATCTATTTCTAAAATAATAGAAACTGTTGAGAAAACAGCCATAAAATTATCATTGCGTGTAAATGAATTTAACGAAGATAGTGAGAAATTACTACAGAAGAAAAAAGGAATTGAAATAATAGAACAAAAGAATCTTGGAAAACATCAAAAAATAATTCTAAAACTTAAAGAAGATTTGATTCCTTGGGTTACTGATAAACTAGTTGCAAATGGCCTCAAAATCTTCTCTATAGAACCACATAATACAACTCTTGAAGATGTATTCTTAACAGAAACGGAGGAAGATAATGGATCTTAGAGAAAAGGCAACTAATAGATGGAAAGAAAACTATACTTGGCAACCTTTGCTTATTGCAATTTCTATCGTCATTATTATTGCTATAATTCACAAAGCTCATTGGGAAATTACCACAGAAACAGATCCTTTGAGTGTCTGGAATGAAAGAATAATGGTAGAAAATGACAACATGACTACAATAACCTATAATGATGAAAAACTTTTGAATAAAACTACCACATTCAAAGGAGTCCTAGAAATATTTCCTTATACAAATACTAGCATAGGGTCGCCTGAGCAATCCAATGGTACTTTTGATGAAATGGATGGATTGGTCTATAATGAAAATAGTTACAAAAAATGTATGATAAGCCTAAATGGAATGAGAATTCTAGTTAATGGAAGTTTAGATGGGAAATTTTACAAAAATGAAGTTGTAACTGTAGATGCTGTATTAATTGAAAGGAATTTTACCTATGAAAGAAATGGTGCCACTATTGAACTTGAAAGCCAAATATGGGAGGCTGAAATCAATGACATTACACTAGCTGATGAACGTGATTATTACTTCTTCAGCATAGAATTTATAATATTTGCAATAGGTCTTTATTTTTCATTAAAGAGAATTAAGAATCTAAAAGAACAAATAAGCTTTGCAAAACATATAGCTTTATTTGAGTTCAAAAGAGGATTAAAAACACCTAGAATGATTGTTTTAGGCCTCATCTTTTTTGTTTTCATTGTTGGAATGGGTATGCTATTGGGACAATTACAAAATGATTCGGATTCTATTCTGGGTACAATGACAACCAAAGGAAGTATAGTACAATTATCTTATTTTACATTCATGATTGGATCAATGGTTGCAATTGGAGTATCAGTTGATACATTTCACAAAGAAAGACAAGAAAATACCATGAATCTATTGTTAGCTAGACCTATAAATCGTGAAACCATTGTTTTAGGTAAAGCTTTAGGATTAACATTAGTTGTAGGAGTTCCTGCTTTAATAGCTCAAATAATAGGATTATATTTTATGGTTACAAGAGGAGAAATGCCACCTATAGGCAGTATGTTTGCTTTCTTATTCTTTGGCCAGGTAATGATTTTTACAATGGTGACTTTTCAACTCTGCTTAGCTATTTCTGCAAGAAGTGGTTCTAGTGTAGTAATTTATGGATTAAGTGCTTGGCTGTTGTTTGCCTTAGTGTGGGCTCTAGTCGTTATTGCAATGGCTACTGTAATTGGGGTGGATATCAATGGTGAAAATTTTGAAAACGATCCTGATTATCAGCAATTTGCATCACGCATAGGATTATTAAATCCTGGAGTAATTTATCAAATGGTTGTAGGACTATTCACCAGTAGAACATTAGCTATAGATTTAGAGGGAGTTCCGGGATGGTTAGCTTTATTGTCAGTTGTCTTATGGCCATTAATGTGCCTTAGAACAGCCACGTGGTTATTCAAGAGGGAAATGAAAGGATGAAACGAACATTAGGAAAAAACGAAAATGCCGTCACCCATGTTATTGAATTTACAATAGCATTGACAATATTCGTTTTACTAGTTCAAGCATTTACCTCATCAATGAATCACCGAATAGGTATTGATTTGGATAACAATGATGAAAGAGTTGTTATGGCAAGGGAAGTCATATCCGAATTAACAGGTTCTCAAGGTAAAATTGGTGAAGTTACTAATTGGGAAGATTTTGAATTTGGAACTGGAGATGTACAATTAAGAAATGGAGTTACTGTCGGATTACTAAACTCAAATGGTGAAATAGATAAGGACAAATGTGATGCACTAGGCAAATTCCCCTACAATCCATTGAGAGATGAATTGGAAGTTACCCAAGGATTAAGAATAGAAATTCGTACTATGGTGCCTGATGAAACCGTTTGCCTTTGGGGTGGAGATCCAAATACTTCTTCCATCAGTGTAAATTCCGAAAAATACGTTTTGTATAATTCTGGTTCTGCCGTTTTACCGGCTACTTTGACAGTAACTGTCTATGAAGGAGACGGTCCGGGCAGTAAAATGTACATGACTGAAGTTATGTATAATCCTACAAATAGTGGAGTTGATTATGAATGGATAGAAATTTATAATCCAAATCCAACAGCTATATATGTCGAAAGTTGGCAAATTTCTGATTTAGTAGATAAGGACAATATCTTAGCTGATAATGATGATGAAATAATACTTCTACCTGCAAATAAAGCGGGAATCCTAACTACGTCGCCAACTGTCTACAAAGAGGCATATGGTGATTATCAATATGTATTCTCCGTTGAAGACATGGCAATTGGAAATGGTTTAGGTAAAAATGAGACACTTACACTCTCAAAAGGTTCATTCAAAGATACGTTTAGCTATACAGATGATGATGGTGCTGATGAAAATGGAAAAAGTCTAACACGCTCCTGTTACAATTGTAAAACATGGAATGAAGCTACTGCAAGCCCAGGTACAATCTAAAATTATTCGAACGCTTGAATACCTGTTATCCAACGGCCAAGAATTAAATTATGAATGTCATGTGTACCTTCATAAGTATAAACACTTTCTAAATTAGCCATATGCCTCATTATTGGATATTCATTTAGAATCCCGTTAGCTCCGTGAATATCTCTAGCCATACGGGCAATTTGAATTGCGATATCAACATTATTCATTTTTCCAAGAGAAACCATCTCAGGGGTCGCTTCACCTTTATCTTTAGATCTACCAAGATGATATGCTAATAATTGTCCCTTAGTTATTTCTCTAAGCATCCAAGCTAATTTATTTTGAACTAATTGAAAACTAGCTATTGGTTTTTCAAACATTATCCGCGATTTGGAATAATCAACTGATGAATGGAAGCAACCCATTGCTGCCCCTAAAGAACCCCAGGCAATTCCATATCTAGCTTGAGTCAAACAACTCAAAGGACCCTTAAGACCTTGAACATCAGGTAAAATTCTATCTTTAGGTATTTTACAATCTTGAAAAACTAGTTCACTAGTTATTGAAGCCCTTAGTGAATGCTTACCTTTCATCTCAGGTGCTGTGAAACCAGAATCTCCTTTTTCTACTATAAAACCACGAATCTTACCATCTAATTTAGCCCAAACAATTGCTAAATCTGCAATAGTACCATTTGTTATCCACATTTTAGCACCATTAAGAATGTATGAATCGCCATCTTCAACCGCTTTAGTTTCCATACCTCCAGGATCGGAACCATGATCGGGCTCAGTCAATCCGAAACAACCAATTAGTTTTCCCTTTGCCATTCCTGGTAAATATTTTTGCTTTTGTTCTTCAGTACCAAATGCATGTATAGGATACATAGACAAGGAACCTTGAACTGAAACACAACTACGTATTGCTGAATCACCGCGTTCTAATTCTTGGCATACTAAACCATAAGCTACGTTAGAAAGTCCTGCACAATCATAACCTTCAAGATTGCAACCAAAAAGACCCATTTCACCTATTTCTGATATCAATTCTGTAGGGAAAGTACCTTTCGTATAATATTCTTCAATTATAGGAAGGACTTTTTCATCAACCCAGTCACGGACCAAATCCCTAACCATAATCTCTTCTTCTGTAAGATGCTGTTCCATCTTGTAAAAGTCAACACCCTCATACCTTGACATATTATCTATTTTGTATAGGTGCTATATATGTGTTACATTAACTACTATTGTTAGAATTAAATACAACGGGCGAATAGGCATCTAATGGATGAGATTTGGATTGAAAAATATCGCCCCACCGACCTTTCTGAAGTTGTGGGTCAATCTGCAGTTACAACAAGATTGAAAAATTATGTTAAAGAACGATCTATGCCTCATTTGTTATTTGCAGGACCTGCAGGTATTGGAAAAACAACCAGTGCATTGGCCTTAGCAAGAGAATTATTTGGGGATTTATGGAAACATAATCTTCACGAATTAAATGCTTCTGATGAAAGAGGAATAGATGTAGTAAGAGGGAAAATTAAGGAATTTGCAAGAACTGCACCCTTGGGAGAAGACGGTTTTAAAATAATTTTTTTGGATGAAGCTGACGCATTAACAAGTGCTGCTCAAGCTGCATTAAGAAGAACTATGGAAAAATATGCGCGAACGTGCAGATTCATTATGTCTTGTAATTTTTCATCTAAGATTATAGAACCCATTCAATCACGTTGTGCTGTTTTTAGATTTCGACCAATTAAAGCTGAAGACTTAGAAAAATATCTAAAATTTGTTGCAGCCAAAGAAGGATTGACTGTGACTAAAGAAGGCTATGAATCTCTCACTTATCTTGCTCAA
Source organism: uncultured archaeon (assembly GCA_964651915.1). Classification (GTDB taxonomy): domain Archaea; phylum Thermoplasmatota; class Poseidoniia; order MGIII; family CG-Epi1; genus CG-Epi1. Next base: position 21,690 of record CAZYZI010000016.1, read on the forward strand.
GGTGATTTAAGACGAGCAATAAACGGATTACAAATGGCTGCAGCGGCTAAGGAAGATATTACTGCGGATGTTGTTTATCAGGCTGTAGCTGCAGCAAGACCTGAAGAAGTTAAAGAAGCATTACAAATGTCATTAGACGGTGACTTTTCAGGCGCTAGAGAAAGATTAGACACCTTACAAATCACATATGGTTTAGCTGGTGAAGATGTTCTAAGGCAAATGCACCGATCGGTAAGAGATCTAGAAATACCAGACAATATCAAAGTTCAAATGATAGAAAAATTAGCTGAAATCGATTTTAGATTATCTGAGGGAGCTAATTCAAGAATACAAATTGAATCTGTAGTAGCTAATTTTACTGTTCTTGGACGTCATATACAAAAATAATAGGCGGAAAGCTTTACTTACAGCCCCCTTGCGAGACGTGGCTCAAAATAGTAGTTACATAACTGTCGACGGCGAATTTGACACACTTGATGAACGAAGTTTTTTTACTATTGATGACTTTGAAATAAAAGATAAAAAAATAATATTAAGGATTGACATTAATTCTTCTATTAATCCTGAAAATAGCGAAATCTTAGATGATACACGAATTAAAAGACATGCTGCAACCGTAAAGGAATTAGCTACTAAAAAAGCTAAAGTCATAGTTTTAGCACATCAATCAAGACCTGGAAAATTAGATTTTGTAAGTCTTGAAGAACATTCCAAAAGAATGTCAGAAATTATAGGTATTAAGATAAAATTTATACCTGATATTTATGGGAAAACAGTTGTAGATTCAATCAATCAAATGAATAGTGGGGAAATTCTAATGTTAGAAAACGTTAGGTTTGATAAAGAAGAAGTTGAATTGAAAAAGTTTGAAAATGATAATTTTGAAAAACAGGCTAAAAGTAAAATGGTTGAAACTTTATCGCCACTGGCTGATTTTTTCGTAAATGATGCTTTTGCAGCCGCTCACCGTTGTCAACCATCACTTGTAGGATTTTCCGAAAAAATGCCTGCAGTTGCAGGAAGAGTTATGCAAAGAGAATTAGATTTTCTTGGAAAAGCAATCGCATCAGGGCCTAATCCCAGAATTGCTCTATTAGGTGGAAGTAAGGCTGCTGATTCTGTATCTATTTCAGAATACTTCCTTGGCAAAGGTGTGGATTATATTTTGACTGGGGGTGTTGTGGCCAATATATTTTTATTAGCTGCAAATATAGACATAGGGAAACCAAGTACAAAATTCATAGAAGATAACATACCAAACCATAAAGAAATAATTGATAAAGCTGGAAAATTAATCAAAAAATATGGAGACAAGATTGTTTATCCTACAGATGTCGCTACTAATAATGAAGGAAAGCGAATGGGTATCTCTATTGAAAAATTACCTACAAAATATCCTATACATGATATCGGACTTGATACTCTAGTAAAATACATAGGATTAATAGAGAAAGCAGGAACGATAATTGCTAATGGCCCAATGGGTGTCTTTGAGAATCCAGAATTTTCTATTGGAACTAGAGAAATATTTCAAGCAATTGCAAATAATGAAGGCA
>CAZYZI010000017.1:0-21850 GCA_964651915.1 uncultured archaeon
TTCAAAGTAAAAAACAACAACGCAAGGATATTATCAAAGTAGAAGATCGTGAATTAGATGAAAATGAAATAGAAAAATTAGCATTGTTATCTCCAAATGCACGTGTAAATATTATTCGAAACTATGCAGTTGCAGATAAGAAAAAGGTAGAGATACCTAAATTTATCTCAGACATCGTTGAATGCCCTAATGAAAATTGTATTTGCAATAATGAAAGAGGAGCTACCTCTAATTTTAGACTTATAGACGAAGATACAATACAAATACAATGTACTTATTGTGGCCGTAAAATAGAAGAAGAAAGTATTAATTTTTTATAATTAAAAACGATCGTCTAAATCCCCCGACTTTATCGAAGCTTGGATTTCCTTAGGATCTTTTTCTTCACAACTCAAACCCATTGATTTAGCAACGCCAAGAATCTCAGAAGTCATAGCTTTAATGTCGCCACCTGTTAAACCTGGGCCTTTTTGCTTTGCTACTTTGATAGCCTTTTCCAAGGGCAAATCTGCTGCTACAACTGAACCTGCTTCACCTGAACCTTTTTCAATTCCTAAGATTTGCTTAATGAGTGAAGAGGCTGGAGGTGTTCCAACTTCTATCGTATAACTCTTGTCATCTGCAACCTTAACTTTTACAGGTACTTGCATACCTTCCATATCCTTGGTTTGTGAATTTATTTGGTCTATAACCTCTTTGACATTCACGCCTGAAGGACCTAATGCTGGACCTAGTGGCGGACCTGCAGACGCTTTGCCTGCGTCGACTAACGCTTCAACTGTTTCTCCCATTAATTAACCTCTTTTTCTAAAACTCTAACATGGTCACCACGTACTGTAATTGGAATAGGAACCATGGCTTCAAATAATTCAACTGTAACTTCTTCTTTCGATTGATCTATACGTTGAACACGTGCCTTTTCACCCTTGAAAGGACCTGCAATAACTTCAACAATATTTCCTTCTTCGATACCTGAAACTGCTGGTGGTGGTGTAAGATGTGGTTTTAATTCTTCAAGAGTAGTAGTTCCAAATGTATCTGGTTCTTTAGAACGGCCATATCCCTTACCTTTGTTCATCACCATCCCTCTAGCGTGTGTCAAACCTTTGAGATTATCTCTAAGTGCTTCTGGGCTATCTGTTTCTACAAAAATATAACCTCTCAATTTGGAGGGTGCAAGAATAGAAAAAATTGGAGCTCCACTTCGCCTTACTCTGTCTGCTAGCCTTTCACTAGCTGTTCTTTCATGCCCTATTTGGGATTTCATTGTATAAATCTGTGTTTCTGATGATGGCTCGGCTGGAGCCTCAATTTCTTCAGTTTCTTCCTCTTCGATGAATCTTGCCATGTTTCTAAATTCCTAATAAATCTGCTACAATAGGTGGTACTTTGAGCCAAATATAATAGACAACAAACCCAATAAAACCAATAATTGCAATACCTATACCTACAACCCAAGAACTCTTAATGAATTCATCTGAAGTGGGTTTACGGGCTAAACGTAAAACACGTCCATACTGGCCTCTACCTATCCTCTTGAAACGTTCCTCAAGTTTGTGTTGCGTTTGCCATACTTTTTCTATGAAACTCATGCGTTTATTGTACGAACTCTATGCCGTATCTGTTTTGCAACCCATCATCCACTCCCGACGGTGGTCCCAATATCTGAGGAGATTTGACACCTGTAACTACGAGCATCACTCGTATCTGATGCTCGAGAGTAGAATCTATCGAAGCTCCCCAAATGATTCGGGCATCTTTATTAATCTTACTATGTACTTCTCTCACGACTTCATGGGCTTCTTGTAATGTCATATCATCTCCACCAGTAACATTTACAAGAGCTCCTTTAGAGGCTCCAATATCGAGGTCTAATAATGGAGAAGTCAAGGCTGCAATGACTGCATCTGATGCACGATTAGAGCCCTGCCCTTCGCCCATCCCAATCATAGCTACTCCGCCGCCATCCATAATAGAGCGCATATCTGCAAAATCAATATTAACTAAACCTCCTTGAGAAGTAATTTCGGTCATACACTTTATTGCATTACCTAAAATTTCATCGGCTTGTCTAAAAGCAAGGTTTAAAGGTAAATTAGCTATCTCATCTTGAAGTAATCTATCATTAGGAATTACAATAACTGTATCTGCACACTTACGTAATCTATCCAATCCTAATTGAGCATTTCTAGTACGGCGTGCCCCCTCATTGCTAAAAGGAAGTGTAACTATCGCAATAGTAAGTGCCCCTCGTTCCTTTGCTAATTTAGCTATAACTGGAAGTGAGCCTGTGCCTGTTCCTCCCCCAAGACCGCCGGTGAGAAAAACAATATCTGCATCTTGGCATGCTTCCAAAATATCTGCCTTAGCTTCTTCGGCTGCTCCTTCACCCGTACTTGGTTCGGAACCTGCTCCTAAACCTTTTGTAAGTTTTTTACCAATTAACATCCTATGGGGAATTGGAGTGTTTAACAAATGTTGAGCATCAGTATTAACTGCCAAGAGTTCAATAGTAGTCATACCTTCTTTGTAGAGCCTAGTCAAAGTATTATTTCCAGCACCTCCACTACCAATTATCAGGATATTTGTCTTTAATTTTGATACTAATGCTTCTAATTCACTCTCATCAGTTTCTCCCTTAAAAACACTCTCATCGGCGATTACATCCTGTAAAGGCTCATCATTCATTTTCACATTGTAATTGATTCTCTATATAAAAACCATCTATTATTTTACCTAATAACCTTATTTATAGAGATGGTTTCTCAATAATAATAATGAAGATATCCTCATTCAAAGTAGTGAATCGAAAAAAAGTTGTCACTATTTCGGTAATTTTGTTGATGATTCTTCAAGTAGTTCTATTGCCTACAGCAACGGGACCGAATAATCTTGAAGCAAATTATGGTACTGCTCAAGAATTAGATGCCTTTTTCCAAAGTGTTAATCAAAGAAATGATGAAATAAATAATACTGTTATTGATGAATTGAACTTTCTTAGATCTATTCATGAGGGAAATGAACTTGATTTGTCATTACTAGAAGCTAGAGAAGTTTCAATGAATAATAAAGATGAAAGTGAAGATGTTGTAGCTAATATTGATGATTATGAAACTGTAATTTATGACTATGCAAACAGAGGATTAGAACCTACATCTGTAAATGATCCTGAACCAATAAAAGCAGACATAATCAATACTATGATGAATGATGCCAATTTGTATCAGGATTCATTCCTAGGTACTGCTTTATCTATCTTTACTGAAACCTATTTGATTTATTGGGCTTATGATGCTAATGGTAATGGAACTATAGATGTAAGTGGTTGTGGTGCAGATGCACCTCCTGATGCTCCTTGTGAAGAAGGTGTTGTTGAAGCTAATTTAGCTTCTACGATATGGGGAGCCTCAACAGCAATAATAGCTGCATGGGTAGAATCATTAGGCTTAGAAAATGTTATTGCGCAATTTATTCTTACATTCGTCAATGCACTAGACGAAGGAGATGCCGCATGGGTCACTATTGACATTGACGAAGATGGTGATGATGAAATTCGTGCAAGACTTGTACCTGTTATTAATGATTTAATTAACGACCAAACTGATGTAAATCCAATTGATGGTGATGTAGGGTTAGAAGCTAATGTGGGAATATCGTTTGAATTCGAAAAATTACAAGATTTAAACCAAACATTAGATGTTGCTATTGTAAGAGGAATAACTTACGAGAATGAAGATAATAATGACCAAACATATGTATGGGGTGTAAACACACAATTTCCTGCAAATGAAGTGCCTGATGAATATAACTTAGATGTAGTTATTGAAGAATTTATCTTCACTATAGGTCCTGACGGGGGTGGCATTGGTCTAAATCCTGGAGATGTAGACTATGTTAATGCACCATATGAAATCTCAGTGTCTATGAATAATGAAACTGGAAATCCTTTCAATAATGGTATTGATTCTCTAGAAATTGCAATAGGGTATCTAAAGTATAATTGGAGTAGTGGAACTACTATTAATCCTGGAGATGCTCTTGAAGAAATAACATTCATTAAAGTTGATTTAGAAAACCCAAGAGGGAAAGTCCCTGATGAATTAAAAGTAAGAATTGTTTCAGAAAACGATAATGGCATCGACAGGGATTCAATCGAAGTTTATGCTCCGCCAACCGAAACAACCAACCCGAATGAACCAAATAAAAAATTCGACTTAGAATTCCAATATTATGAATTTAATCTGAACCCTAGCGACAATACTGATTCTTTCCTATCTCACATTGTGGCTGATGTCAAAGGAGTGCCTGTTTGTAACCTTGATCAAACGGGTAATGAAGTTTGCTTGGATGAACTCAATATGCCTGAAGCATCTGTTTGGTTAGAAGTTCGAAATGAATCAACTCCTGAAAAGAATTGGACTGTTATTGAATTTCATTCAACTGAGCCTATAGAATCAATAGTTTATGGTGATTACGAGTACTATACTGAAGATGGACGTAGTGCTACTTGGACTGACCATGATTACAAACTATTTACAGGATTAGAAATCAAAGATTTACCTGAAACCTTTGTTCTTGAAGGAAATCTGAAATTAGATGAAACGGGAGGTACAACTATCCCTGTTAATGACAATGATGAAAGTTTAGATAGTTCGCTAGTGGGTGGATTTATCAGTGATATTTTATTAGGTTTAGCAGGAAGAATTGTTTATGTTGGAGACTTGCTACGTTCTATACCTCAAGCAGTTCTCCAATCAACAATAGGGGAGGGGGATGGTGAAGTTGCAATAAGAATTCGTAACCGTCAAAATGAACCTGCATATCTAAAGGAAATGTTCGTATTTTTAACAAGTGACAAATATTTAGATTTAAAAGATGGAAGTGACGATGATTTCTTTGCAATATACAATGAGTCTGCATATTTAGATTCAAATGCTCCAGATGCTAGATCTGCTATTTCTTCAAAAAATGAAGATTATAGCTTTAGTGCTAGAATTACAGACATAGGAGACATTGACTTCTTTTCACGAGAAGGTATTACCAATATTTCACTTGCAATGAATCCGATTAGAGAAAAACCATTCCGAGTTTATTTTGAGGGAATTGATAATTCAGGAGAAACATCTCATTGGGCTAATATTACGCTAAGTAATGTACCAAGCAATATTACTTTGAATGTTGATAATGGAAATCTAAATTATGCTGGTGGAAATAGTGCAGATGAAATTATTGACAATATTATTTTTACAAGTTTTGCAAGTGGAATATACTCTCGGCTCAAATTGGAACATCTACCAGGTTCTGCTGAAATTTCTAGTTCATCTGGGAATCTAAGATTAGTTACGGATAGTTGGTTTAACTTTACTTTTGCTATAACAAATGCTACTGAGGATGATAAAGCAACATCATGGGCATGGGATCATTCGGAATACAATGGTAGCTCTGTACTATTATATCAAAATAATATGGGGCTACAAAGTGAAACAGCAAGTTTATCAGGTAATTTGAGCTGGATTCAATCTTTAAGATTAGATGATGATGGTAGCGGAGAATTAGCCGATTTCAAAATTAACCACAGACAACCAGTTCAATTCAAAGTAGGAGCTATAGACGACACAGTCTATGAAGAAGACTACAAAGGTCTTGATGCATACGTATTCGTTGACACCTTACCTGCCGAAATTATTGTAACTGTCCCTATGCTAGATGCTAGTACTGTTATTGGTAGTGATGTTGGTGAAGTAAATGACTTAAGAGATGTTGCTAGATTTATAGAAGCTCTATCAGATGTTGGAAAGGCATTAGTGGATACTGTAGCTGGTTTATCGATTAATTTAGTTACAAATGTTGAATCTTTTGAAACTGTTGCAAGATTCTTGTATAATATAGATGAAGAAGTTTCAATAACTGCGTGGGTAGATAAAGGAAATATAGAATTATTAGATGAAGAACCAAGATGGGTAGAGGGACTTTGGTCTGCTCAAAAAGATGTTGAAGGAGGAACTATACTAGGGGCAAGAATGCTTCTGAAAGGATTACCTCAATCTGTTGATGCGAATTATACTTCAAAGGGAGATAAAATAGATTTAGAACTTAGTCTTGAAGATTTTAACTCAAGAGAAACTGCTGAATACATAATATTCCAAGAAGAAGGAATCATTGGTCCAAAAGTAACTGCTTTCATTGAAGAAATTCCTGTTGGGTTAGATTTAACATTGAATGCAGATCTAACTCTAAACGCTACTGTTGATAATTTAACACTAAAAGGAAATATAACTATGAATACAAATAAACAGATTGGCCCTGTTTATTTAGTAATTGAACAATTTGAAGAAGAAAATCCATACCGAATTGAAGCTTTTGTTCCAAACTTACCAGGAAATATGGAAATTGAAATGGATATTAAGGATGAACTATTAGACTTTGAAATAAATGCAAACCAAGCTATTGATCTTGTGGCTATTGAAATTGATTTAGGAGACACAGAAGGATTAGAAACATATTGGACTGAGGGAATCACTCTCGATATGTCTGATGAGGGGGGGATGAATATGAAAGGATACATTAGAGGAATTTCACCCAATATTGGCGTTAAATTATGGGATCCCGAAGGTGAAGGAACAAAATTAGATATTAAGTTGGAAGATTTTAACAACGATGTGCCTCCGATGAATCGATTATTGGTAGATGTTAACAATTTTGCTAATAAAAGTATATTACTAAGGATAGATGATTTACCAACTAATTTCGATTTAGATGCTTCTGTTTTCTTAGATGATAGCGAAAGACAAGGAGGAAAGGCGACTGATGATGAATCCTCATTAGTAGGAAATATAACTTTCAATTCAAACAAACCATTAGGTTCTGTATATGCCTTTATCGAAGATAAAAGTTCATTAAGTAAATTAGAACTAGCTGTCCCTGATGTTCCTGAAGTAATTAATCTAGATGTCAGTTTAGGTGACCAAATAGGAGTCAAGTTTAATGCATCTGAAGCCCCATCAAGAGTTATCTTAAGTCTTGACTCTGGTAACGTTTCAGGAATGGACCTAGCATGGACGCACGGAATTGTATTAAGACAAAATGATAATGGAGATGCACTACGATTGTATCTAGAAGGAACTATCACTTCGGCAATACTTGATACTGATTTCGGTGAACCTGATATAATTAATCTAAAACTGGGAGATTGGTCTCCTGTAACTGAGTGGATTTACCTTGACCTAGATCGAGGAAATTATGAAACTGCAATAGAACTATTCCTAGATGAAATTGGGATGAATAATAATGTTGATGCGCAATTCAATATTGGTAAAAGTGACGAACGAGACCTAGATGCAATATTCGATATTGAACAAACTGGTGGGATAGGCAATTCATATCTTAAAACACATAATCGAAGTAAGCCTTCATACAATGAAATATATTTATCAGAAATTCCAAAAAATTTACGCGCTGACATTATTTTTGGGAAGCAAATAGACATTATTTATGAAGCTGAAGGATGGGTAGACTATATTTGGGTGAAAACTGCGAATAAAGATTATGGTGACTGGAGATCTGCGCAAGCAATTGTTCATGATGTACCTGAAAAATTTCATATGGGGATAAATCCTAATTATGATTTTGATATGGACAAAGCATTTGTTTTCCAAGGATTTCCTGATGTTTTTGTTACTACTAGCTCTTCTGAAATTGACGTAACTTTAATTGTTGAAGAAGGTTATACTGGAGGACATTCTGGTACCTTCATTGATGTTGTTAATGTAGGTGATAATACAACTATGAGATTAGAAGGTATAAACTACATAATTGATTCGCCTAATGGAATCGAATATGCTTATTTGAAGAGTACGAATTCCCCTGCAACGCCCCAATTTTACCTTGATTATATGATTATTCACGCAAATGATGTTGAACATGTTGAAATTATACCAAATCAACTTTTTGGATTGTATCCTGTATTTGAATTAGCGAATGCAAAAGGAGGAGAATTGTCATTTGCTATTGGAGGGGAACTTAAATTTGGACCAATTACATTAGAAACATCTGCAGTAATGATGGATTTAAGAGTAAGAAGTGTTGCCGATAAACATATTTTACCTACTTGGTTAGGAGTTCAGAAAAATGGAATAGATACTGAATTAGGAAATAATGAAAAACACTACATACTTCCTGAACCTGGAATGAGTTTTATTGCATCTTTGGAGGCAAGTTTATGATTTTTAGTAAAGAACAAAAAAGAGTAATCGTAAAGTCGCTTACAGTCATTCTTGCTTTATTTTTAATTTTTATTTGCTATTCATACGTTATACCAAGGACTGAAATTGAAATCAATACTGTCTATCACAGCTCATATTCAGGATTATTTGTACAATCAAAAATAAACAATGCAGGTACTGAAGAAATAACTGATTTGAAAGTTAAAAGCTCAGTTTGGAATGGAACGGAAATGCTGGTAACTGAAACAAATTATCCTGGAATACTAAAGGCAAAACAGTCTGTTAAACTTCCGCCATTAATATTTGATGGACCTCACGCTGATGAATATGAACTATTGATTGTTGTAGAGTTTAATAGTGATGATGGGAAACAAAATATAGTATATAATTATAAGATAAAAGATTATGGCAATTTAGCTTGGCATGATCAATATTTTAGTTTTTGATAAAAATAAGATGTTTTAATTAGCACGTAATTTATGGATATTTACTGGACTTAACCCCGGACTCAACACTCATGCCCAAGCAAATCATCTCAGCTTCAGAAATGGAGCGATACGGATACTGCCCCCTATCTTGGCACTTAGATCTCAAAGGAGTAGAGGCTGAAGGTAATGAAGTAAACACTGGTGTTGAAAAACATAAAGAAATGGGAGATTCCTTGAAAAATTTATTAGTAGAAGAAGAAAAATCCAGGGAAACTTCAACTACATTAATGACTGTTGTAGCAATGATTATGGCTCTAGTTACTCTGGCATTAGTAATCTTATTAATTTCGAGTAGTGAGTTAAGACAACATTTAGGATTTATACTTTTAATAATTGGAATTGGATGGATGTTCATTGCCTCATTTTTTCTTTATAGGTTATTAATTTCTACTGAAAAAATTGATAAATTAAGAGACGATTATAAACTAGGAGAAACTAACATTGAAACTCCTGATGGGCTTACTAGTGAAACACCGGTTCTAAAATCTCCAAATTATAATTTAGCAGGGAGACCTGATTACTTGATTAAAGAAGGAAATCAACGCATACCTGTAGAAGTTAAGACTGGAAGGAGACCAAAAGCTCCATTTTTTAGTCATGTTTTACAAATTGGAGCTTATTGTTTATTATCTGAAGAAACATTTACTCAAAAACCACCACATGGACAAATAAGGTACGGGTTTGATTCGGATCCGCATGAAGTGAAATGGGATTCTGATTTGAAAATATTAGTTACGGAAAAATTAGAAGAAATGAATGATATTCTTAAAGGAAATATGGAAGCTCACCGCAATCACAAAAGAGTTGGAAAATGCAATAATTGTTCCAGAAGAAAAGGATGTCCTGAAAGACTAAGAAATTAAATTTAATATGGAGCATATATTTATACACACATGCCAATTATAGGCGCCAAGTAATGATTCCCGTAAAGGTAGCTATCTCTGGCCAGCCAGGTACTGGTAAAACCAAAACTGTTCTCAGAATAGCGAAAATGATAGAAGATAAATTTAGTATAGGTGGATTTACCACCCACCCTATTCGTGAAGAGGGCGAAATTATTGGATATAATTTAAAAGATTATATTACTGGTGAAGAAGAACTTTCTGCATCTGTTAGATGGGATGTCAAACCAAAGATTCCTGGAAAAAATCCTGAATCAACTGCATTAGGAATAAGACTAGATGCTGTAAATAGAATTGCAACTGAATCAGTATCTAAAGCCATTGAAGAAGCTGATCTTATTTTAGTAGATGAAGTAGGAAAATTGGTTTCCGAGTCTAAAGAATTTAGTGCCGTCTTAAAAGAAGCATTGAAATGTGGAAAACCAATGCTCATTACTATGCACAAAAGATCAAGAAATCCGTTGTTACAATCAATTCGCAAACGTGACGACTTAAGAACATTGGAAGTTACTCCAATAAATTCAGCTATTCTTCCTTCTAAAGCCGTTAATATATTGAAAACTGGAATGGTTTGAAAGAACATCAAGAAGGTAAAGCTATATTCAAAGCAAACCTTTCGGGTAAAGATAAAGGTCCAGGGAAAGCAAAAGGTGTTTTCTATAATCCCGCCATGGAAATGAGTAGGGATTTACATGTTGCTTTAGCAAACAAGATACAAATGAAAGGCACAATGCTCGACGGGTTGGCTGCATCTGGCATTAGAGGCATTAGACTGACACTTGAAGCTGGAATGAACGTCGATTTTTGTGATACTTCTAGTTTAGCTGCTGAAACTATAAATGAAAATTTAAAAATAAATGGAATTGAAGCTGAAGTCTACAACAAACCTGTAGAAGAATTGCTAAAAGAAAAAAAATATGATTGTATAGATATCGATCCTTTTGGAACTCCTGCTCCATTTTTAGAAGCTGCACTGAATGGGTTAAATGATAACGGAATTTTAGGAATATCGGCTACTGATACTGCAGTTTTATGTGGTGCAAAACCGTCAATTTGTGTAAAAAGATATGGAGCTATGTCAATGAAATGGGTTTCTGCAAAAGAGATGGGTATTCGTATATTATTAGGGAAAATACATTCACTTGCAACGAATATTGGAAAAGGAATTGAACCAGTATTATGTTATTCTGAAGGACACCATTTGCGTGTCTTTGTTAGGCTAACTAAAAAAAATAACGCAAAATTAAAATGGATTAATTTAGACATGGAAGTTATAGAAAGCGAAGAAAAAAATGCAGGCGGCCCTCTTTGGGTTGGCAAAATAATACAATCTAATCTTGTACCTTCAAACTGTGAAGGGAAATTAGGAAAATTCTTTCAAACTTTAAGTGAAGAAGCTGATGGACCTCCAGGATTATATGATATCAACGATCTTGCTAGAGGGGCTAAGATAGGACAAACGCCTCAAAGAAACAAAATCATAACCTGTTTAGAAAAATTAGGATATTTTGCAAGTTCAAGCGTGTTTTCTCCTCTGGGAATCAAAACAAACGCCCCTAAATCAAAAAGATACGAAGCTACAATTCTCGCCCAATCTTTATAATACCCCTCTAAGTCCGCACAACTCCATGGAAGTTTCCGTAATTAACAAGACCAAGAACGAATTGGAAATCGAGATACGCGGTGCTAACGAAACATTGTTAGGGCCATTAATGAATCACACCCTTGCCAATCCTGATGTTGATTATGCTTCCTACTATATGGGACACATCGTCTTAGATAGTCCTAAATTTTATGTTAGAACAAAAAAAGGTACACCTAAAAAAGCAATCCAAAAGGCTATGGATATTATTGTCGCAGATATCAAAACAATACGCGATAAATTAGCTTAGGTTCATGATTTTACCGGCTAGACCGGAGACTGGTAAAGAAAGATATTTATCAAATTCCAAAGGAATTGGCGGAAAATTACGTAAAATACCAGAAGATTTTGTAGTTGAAGAAATTATAAACACGAATGAAAAAAAACATTGGGTTTGGGCCAAAGAAAACAATAATGGTAAACATAGTATTGTCAAAATAACTGCCAAAAACTGGGATACTCATGTTTTAGTTAAAGAATTGTCGAAACGTCTAGGAATAGGTCAGAAAGCGATAGGTTTCGCAGGTACAAAAGATAAACGAGCCGTTACTACTCAATATTTTTCATTAATGGCAAAGCATGAAGAAATAAAAAAAATAAAATTAGAAAATGTAAAAATTGAATTCTGCCATCGTACAATTAAACCAATTAGGCTAGGAAATTTAGTAGGAAATAAATTTAAAATTAAAGTATCAGACGTTGAATGTAATGAGAACGACATTAAAAATATTATAACTGAATTAAAAGAAGGATTTCCGAATTATTTTGGAATTCAACGATTTGGTGCAGTTAGACCCATAACACATTTGGTAGGTGAAAAAATTGTTAAAAATGATTATGAGGGGGCTGTTTGGGATTATTTATCAGAAGGAAACAACGAATTTACAGGTTTTGAAGCAAGAAAAAGACTAAGAGAAACAAGAGATTTGGATTCTGCTTTGATAGAATATCCACGTAGCATGTTTTTTGAAAGGCAAATGATTGGTTATCTTACAAGAAATAAGGATGATTATATTGGTGCTCTAAGACAACTACCAGAAAGTCTGTCAAAGATGTTTGTTCATGCCTATCAGAGTGCAATGTTTAATCAAATGATAGATATGAGAATAAACGAAGGAATCAGTCTCCATTTGCCAATAATAGGAGATAATGTTATTCCCATAGACATCTATGGAGGGCCTGATCAAAGAAGAATAATCGAAGTTACAAAATACAACCAAAAAAAGCTGGAAAAAAGATGTAAAGAGGGAAAAGCTTGGGTTGTTGGACTTCTACCAGGGATCAAAAGTGAATATAGTAAAGGTTTCCAAGGTGAATTAGAAAGAATCATAATGAAAAATGAAAATGTAAATTTTAATGACTTTAAGATAGAAGAGGCTAATGAATTAACTTCACTAGGGATGTATAGACCCTTATTACAAAAAATTAATAATCTAAAATGGGAAATGGATGAAAATAATTGTCCTGTATTTGATTTTTGGTTACACAAGGGTACATATGCTACATCTTTACTCAGAGAAATAATGAAATCTGGAGATATGAAGGTTTACTAATGGCGCCTAAATGTATTATATTTGATTGCGATGGAACTTTAGTTGATAGTGAAGGTATTACCAATCAAGTAATTGCTGAGATGGCGGGAGAATTAGGAATTGAGATGACTGGTGAAGAAGCAAGTGCTGAATTTGGAGGAAAAACACTTGATGGTGTTTTGTACAAAATGAAAGAAATGTCTGGAAAAGAAATACCTGACGATTGGTTGCCAAGATTAGTTCAAATGGTTAGTGACTCATGGGAATCAAAATTAAGACCAGTCAAAGGCGTAAGGGAAATTCTAGAAGAAATGGAAGTACCTGTATGTGTTGCTTCAAATGGTGAACCAACGCATGTAAGGCAGTCTCTAAGATTAACTAAACTTTATGATTTTTTCGGAGAAAAAATTTTCACTGCATCTGAAGTGGATGCGCCGAAACCATCACCTGAAATTTTTCTTTACGCTTCTAAAAAAATGGGTTTCAAACCAACCGAATGTGTTGTTATTGAAGATAGTGTGACTGGAGTAAGAGCCGCTGTAAAGGCAAATATGAAAGTTTATGGAATAATAAATAATCTTTTTTCAGAAAACGATCTTAAAAATGCTGGAGCAATACCTTTCAAAAATATGCTTGAATTGCCTAAATTATTAGGATTATAAATGAGTCAAAATAATAAAATTGTTTCTATTATTCTGGTGGGCGCCATAGTTGGTGTTTTCATTAGTGAATACATGTATGATAGAGATTTTGATGGAGTACCAAATGATAATGACGATTTTCCTAATAATCCTAAAGAATGGAAAGACAATGATCAAGATGGAATAGGAGATAACAAGGATTCTGATGATGATAATGATGGTTACAATGATACAGAAGATCTTTTTCCAAATAATTCTGCTGAATATAACGATAATGATTTAGATGGAATTGGTGACAATGAAGATTTGGATGATGATAATGATGGTTACAATGATAACATCGACATTGATCCTTTCCACGATATTGCTTTAAAATTCAATTTTAAATGGGTTGAATTAATTGATAAACAAAATAACCGCATAGATGCTCCTCTAATCTTTTACTTATATCAAGGAGAAGAACAAATACACAAATTCGATAATGAAAATAATCCCTGGAGAATACCGTGGCAACAAGAATATGAATTAAATGCAGAATTTGAACTAAATATACCTGATAACCAAACTGAACACGAATTCACAATTATTGCAATTTATTATAAATTTAGAAATCCTGAAGAATTTGATATAAGTGAATCAAATGAAAGTTATAGAGCTACGATTGTTTACAATTTTAGTGAAAACTCATTAAACCAAAAAGGAAATTGGACTTTAGATGGGTCTTTAGATGATTCAGATGAAAATGATGATGCAAAATTATTTGTTGAAATTGAAACTTATACCTTTGGTTATTTGTTGTCCTATAATTGGAAATATAATACTGTTGAATATCAACTAAGTTATAATTTTGACCCTGCCAGATATACTTACTATAAAAATCAAGGGCATTTTGTTATGGAATACAGTGATTACATTTCTTTTGTAACTAAAGAAGAAACTGCAGTCATAGAAATAGCTCAAATACTTAGAAATATGTCTAATGAAAAAGGATTTGATAAACTGGATGAAGTGAATTTCATTATGAGCTTTGTTCAATCATTAAAATATTCTGAAGATAACTTAACAGCAGGTGTAGGGGAATATCCTCGATATCCTATTGAAACTTTAGTTGAACAAACTGGTGATTGTGAAGACAGTTCAGCACTTTTGATATCATTGTTAGAATCTTTAGGATATGAATCGGCTATGATTCTTATACCAGAAGCTTGGGAGGATTACGGACATGCTGCTGTTGGTGTTAATTTGACTGGAGCTGAAGGAATTTATTACATTTTAAACGAAGGAAAAGATAATGAAATAGGCTATTATTATGCTGAAACAACAGCTGAGGGCTGGAAGCTTGGTGAAATACCGGACTTAGATTCAAGAAGTGGATACGTATACGAGGCATAAATGGAAAAAGAAGAATTTCTTATAAAAGTGGAGGACGAAGTTTATGGTCCAATACCTCTTGATAGAATAATTAGTGATGTCGAAAAAGGTGAATTAACTAAAAATGCTACGTTCTTTGATAATGGAGATTGGATTCCTGTTTCTTTACTATTAGAAGAAAATAGTTTTACTAAACCTTGGAATGAAGATAATTGGGTTGATAAAAAAGAAGATTTATTAACAGAAGATGGCCCTCCTTTACCTGCATCATCTGCTTGGGAAGATGTAACTAGAAAAGGCAGATGGCTGATGATTTATGGCGATCACCTAGTTATTGAAGGTGGAGATATGAATTTTAAATCTTTAGGATTAATGATGGAGGGAGAACCTCTTAGCGGAGGAATATCTATGAAGAAATTAATCAATGTAACTTTCAAAGATAATGAAAAAGGTGTAAATATTTTAGCTAGTAGTTTCCATAAAATGTATGAAGTTTATACATTAGAATGTTGCCTATCTAAAGATGATAGTAATGAACTGATGAATGAACTAAAAGATGCAAATGTAAGAATATTATCTAACTGAAACTTTTTTAAAGAAGGAAAATACAAACCGATTATGAAACGCGCATGGTCTCTCGTTATAATTGCTCTACTCATAATGAGTCCAACAGTTGCATCCAATTCAGCTAATGAAAATGTAATGCATCCTAATATTATTCGAGCAATGAATGAAACTGAAAATAATTCTGACCTCGAATTTATAGTTCAATACAGGCCAACCTTAACAGACAATCATTTAGAAACTGCAGAAGGAATAGGAATAGAGATTATTAGTATTTTTGAATTTATTGATGGTTTTTACGGAAAAGGAAATCCAAATCAAATTAAAACCTTAAGCAAACAGAATGACATTTACTGGATAGAACTCAATACACAAATGGAATATCACATGCAAGACACTACAAGAGTTGTTAACGCAGTTGAAGCATGGAGAACTGTATTAATTGATGAAAATGAACATATTATTGAAGATCAATTTCATCAGCATGACTATATTGACGGTACTGGAGTAGCTGCAGTAATAATTGACACTGGTGTCGATGCAGGACATCCAGATTTCGATTATGACCAAGGAAAAACTATTTCTTATAAATTTGATAGAGCAAGTAGAACTTGGATAGAAGCTGAAAATTCAGACACATCTAGTGGACATGGAACACATTGTGCTGGAACTGTAGGAGGAAATGGGGATGCTTCAGCAGGTGCAAAGAAAGGTGTTGCTCCTGGGGCAACATTAGTAGGAATGGGGGTTGGAGATATTGCCTTCATTGATAATGCTGTAGAAGCCTTTGAATGGGTATACGAAAATTCAAGACCAGATGCTAATCCACTAAACATACGTGTTACTTCTAATTCATGGGGTAGCTCTGGTTCAGAATATGATCCGGCAAATGCCATTTCTCAAGCTGTTCTAAATTTAGTTTATGATAATAATGTTGTTTCAGTTTTTGCAGCAGGAAATTCTGGAGGTGATGGCAGTGATCTACAAACTAATCCTTATTCTAATATTCCATTAGTAATAGGAGTAGCTGCTCTTGAACATGATGGAAGTGGAATAGCTGATTTTTCTTCAAGAGGCGATATGACTAAACCGCAAACTTGGCCAGATATTGGTGCACCTGGTGTAAATATTTGGGCAACGGCTCCGAGAGCAACACTAATTGATATAATTCAAAGACCAACAGATGATGATCTATACTACATGGCAATTTCTGGAACATCAATGGCAACTCCACACATCGCAGGTGTTGCAACGTTACTTTACCAAGCCGCACCATCGCTTGGTGTTGCAAATTATCTTTACGAGGATCACGTAGATTCCGAAGGTGAATGGTACAATGAAAGAATAGATACCTTCGTTACTGAAGCTGAATTAATTCTTGAATTATCTGGAAGATATATAGAAGGAGGGCAATCAAATGCTAACGATTCTTACAGTAAGACTGGAGGAAAACACGATTGGGGACAAGGTCATGGATTAATCGATGTAAAACATGCTGTACAAATGGCACTTACTCTTGAAAGATTGAGAACTATGGATAACAATAATGACGGTATTCCTGACAATTCTAATGTAACTGTTTTTGATGCTAGAGATAGTATGGCTGAAATTAGTCATATCTATAATGACCGTGAATATACTGATACTTTAACTGCAGAATGGAAAGGCGAATGGGCATATTTCGTTGGTAGTGGTGGAACTTATATTACAGATTCAACACATTATTTGCATGTTCCTGAGGGTGCCATAAAAGCAGAAATAACTCTTGCCTATCCTCAAGTAAATACCGATCAATGGACTGTTGCAAATATAGATGTAACTGTTGACACAAACAATGATGGATCGAATGATGTGCAAGCACAAACCGGAACTTCTTCAAATTCAAAATTTTACGAAATAGATATTGATGATTCAAGTAATGGCCATCTCTGGGTATTCGGTATAGAAGGAACTGCCATTGGAGCAAAACTAACACAAGGTGCAACGTTAGAAGAGTATTGGGAACCCCGAGTTCCTTATGATATGACTGTCAGGCTATTCATGGATGAAGGAAATCATCAAGTCGATGAGAATATGACAAATTATGGAGATTATGCATGCTCAACTGATGGTGTAAACATGAATACACATAATCAAGCCTGCATTGCAAAATTAGAATTTGGAGAACCCTCACAAACATACAATGGAAATAGTCATATTGAAATGAAATATCATGCATTTAATCTGAGTAGATTAGAAATTAAACCAGTTAATGAAATAGCTCAAGAGGATGAGTTTTGGACTGTAAAGAATGCAACTATTGTTGCTGGATTTACTGGCTTTGGTATAGGAATGATAGCTTTTGTTCTATGGGCCAGAAGGCCTTTTGCTGGAAATTAAAAGTGTGGTTGTAATTTTTCCATTATAGATGGTTTTGGTAACGCACCTACTAATCTATCAACAAGTTCACCATTTTTGAAAATCATCATAGTTGGTATTGACATTATTCCATGTTGTGAAGCTGTATTTGGATTTTCATCAGTATTCATTTTGGCTATAACTACATTTGAGTTCTCATTAGCTATTTCTTCTAAAACTGGAGCAACGGCCTTACAAGGACCACACCAAGGTGCCCAAAAATCAACCAAGACTAAATTATTACTTTGAAGCGTGTCTTGAAAATCTGCATCTGTTACGTTTACTGTACTCATTTTTGTTTCCCATAACTACCTAAAAATATTTCAGGCTGCTATATTATTTCGCTATCAGAGGCCATAATATATTCTTTTTGATACTTATGAATTTCATCTAGATATAATCTAAACAATTCACTGAAATTTATTGTAAAGGTTAACTAATTTTTGGCCCTCTATTTCCCAGCTATAAGGCCCCATCGATTCTTTTCGACCATTATAACCAAGTTCTAAACAAAGATCTGGATTTGTAAGCAATCTTAACATCTTTTCTGAAAGATCGGAAGGATTACCTGATTCAAAAACAAGGCCTGCTTTTGTTTCCTTTACAATCCTTTCTAATGGTCTACAATTACTAACAATAACGGGTCTACTTGCCAACATATATTGAAAAAGTTTATGAGGAATAGTAGCATCTGTGTGAGGATGTTTCTTGTGAGGTACTATTCCAACATCACACTCTAAAATGGCATTTGGAACCTCTTCTAGGGGAAGCCACTCTACTAATTCCACTCTTTCACCTACTCCAATATCTCTTGCAAATCCCGCCAATTCTGAAGCATAATCACCTCTAGCTCCGACTATTTTCAACAAAACTTTGTGCTCATTTGGTAATTCAGATAAAGCTTTGATTACAATATCTAATCCTCTATGTGGCTTTACTCCACCAACATAAACTATTCTGAGTGTATCATCTTCTATTCTATTAGATGTTGCCAATTCATCAAACCAAGATTTTTCCTCCACATTCATTACGACTGTCATTTGATTGGAAGCTACAGTTCCTGATTTTTGTAATCTTTCTGCAGCCTCATCTACTACTGTAATAACCTCATTAGCAAGAGGAAGAATCTCTCTTTCATAGTGATCCCATCTCCTATAATCATCTCCAAACCACACCAGAGGATTACGGCTCCCTTCACTCCAAAGTTGCTTAGCTGCAGGATAATTTTCATGCATGTCGGCTACAACCGGAATATCAAATTCTTTAGCTATATCTAATGCAGTACCAACGAAAGGAAGGTCATGCACATGAAGAACCTCTAAACTATTTCGTTTTACAAAATTTCGTATTCTATTCCTCCAGAAACTACTCCTAAATGAAGTCTGAAAATGTATCCAATCTAGGCGACGACGAAAAGGACGAGGTGGTGAATGTCTGTCTACAACTGCCCCTAAAACCTGTTCATTTTTTAGCTCATCATTCCTGCGCTCTGCAAGAACAAATAAATCATGATCTGCACTTGTTAATGAACGAATTTCTTTCTCTACACGTATATCTGGAGGATATGGCTTACACAATATCATCCCTATACGCATCAAATGTGTGTGGTCTAGTGCAATTTAAGTATTTCTTGTTGTACCCTATTGATTTATTTACAGGGAAGTGAAGTATGACAATTAAGCCCCCAATTTTTGGAAGGAAAACAACATGGAGCTCTCTAGAAAAATTATAATTTTGATTTATGGAAGAGCTTTTTCTTTCCTAATTAGTTTGGCCATACCTATTGCTCTTACTAGATTACTATTGAAAGAAGACTATGGAACATATCAACAATTAGTAATGATTTATTCTATCATACAAGCAATCTTGCTACTTGGTATACCTCAATCATTGCTCTACTACTACCCTAGAAGTGAGAAAGAAAATCATTCACTTCTTATTAAACAAACTTGGTCTATAGTTGCTTATTCAGCAATATTTGTCATTATAGCCACTTGGGGAAGCTCTGAATTAATGAAAAATATGTTTCCTGAACATCATCTTCAACCTTTCATATTTTTGATTGGCGTATACACCGGAATCATGCTTTTGGTTATGCCACTTCAAAACTTACTAGTCCTTGAGGGAAAAGAATCATTAGCAGTGAAAACCATGATTGGTTTCACCGTAATAGATATCATAGTTTTGCCTTCTGCTGCTTGGTTTAACCCTTCAACTTTAGGAATGGTGCACGGAATAATAGCTACTGCAATTTTGAAAGCTATTTTAGTTTTAGGTTATATTTATCTTAAATATTTGAACAAAGAACATCTCGGTAACACCTACTACAAAGAACAATTAGCCTATGGAATCCCAGTTGGCTTAACTGCAATGATTGGAATAATAAATGTAAATGTTGACAAGTATCTAGTGGCCATGTTTTTCTCTACATCTGTTTTTGGCGTTTATTATTTAGGATCATTATGGGCACCTATTTTTGGATGGTTGACTCAATCTGCATCCCAAGTTATCATCCCTCGCTTATCTAAGGCGCATAAAGACAAAGATTTGAGTGCAATGAGGGATTTATACAACAAAAGCACTGAGAAATTATCCTTTTTATTTTTTCCTTTAACTATTTTCTTAATACTAATGGCTGAACCTTTGATAATAACAATGTTTACTGAAAAATTTATTGATACGATTCCTATTTTTACTATTTACATGATTCTTCTCCCAACTTATCCGTTTAGAATAGGATGGATTTTGATGGCGAGTGGGCAAACAAAATTTTTACTTCGTTTAGCAATTCTAATGTCTGCAACTAATATACTTCTTAGTTATTATTTGATTACAACATTAGATGGAGAAAATAGGCTACTTGGAATACCTTTTGCAACAGTTACAGTAACATGGCTTTCAATGTTTATAATTGTATACCAATCTGTCTCTACATTAGAATCAAGAATTTCAGAAGTTTACCCTTGGAAAAAAATATTTACTATAATAGGGATCTCTTTATTTTCAGGAATACCTGTTTTTGCACTGCTATCCTTTGATCTTCCGAATCTAGTTCTTTTAGTAGCAAGTGCAATCATTTATGGGCTAATATTTCTGTATTCTAGCTTCAAATTTAATATCTGGGGAGAATCTGAAATTAAACTGATAAAATCCTTTTGGGTTCTAAAAAACAGCTAATTGCCATCCTTTGCTTACAACTTGACTAATTCTTTTAGGAGCTGAAGAATTTGTGAATTGATAATCATTCATGGTTGCAGTTAATCCTCGCTCATTAAGAGAAGCTCCACAAACAAAAACTGGAGAACCGAGTTCATGTACAACTCCAATTGATGTCTGTATTTCCTTTCTATAATCCTCACTGCCTTCTCTTAACCATTCAACACCTTCTCCTTGAAGCATTAATGCTACACCATGCATTCCATCACCTGATTGATATTCAGCCATTCTGATCCCCTCCATAGCTCTTCTATAACTATCTGGTCCACTGGTAACAATGTAGAGTATTCCTTTTGATGTCATTATTTTCGAAGAATTATTTTAGAAGCTGTTTCTCTATCGACTGAAAATTCACCTTCATCATTTTGTATGGTATAAACTTTGTTATTTGATTTTTTAAGTAATAATGAACTGCCTGGAATTATTCCTTTTGTTTCCAATATGCCTGCTAATTCCTTATTTTCAAATATTAATTTTACGATGCCTGTTTTTCCTTCTTTAAAATTACTTAATGGCAAATATTTATGTTCATTACCAGGTTCAATATTTATTTTATGGCAAAAAAGTTCAGACTCTTTTTGAGGGTCAACACCTAAAAAAGTAGTTAGTTTATGTTCTACATCTCTTGTAAGAACATGTTCCATTCGACATGCAACTTCTGAAGCTTCATCTCTATCTACGCCAAGTATCTCAGTCAAAAAACGTTCAAGAATATTAAATCGATGTTCAATTACATCTGCTACATGCTGTCCTTGTTTAGTAAGATGTACCCCATGATATGGTTCATAGTCAACTAGTCCTAAATCTCCTAAACGTTGAATCATTTCAGTAACTGTTGCAGGTTTCAATTCTGTTTTGGTTGCAAGATCTGAAGT
>CAZYZI010000018.1:0-21834 GCA_964651915.1 uncultured archaeon
CCGAATAATTTAGCCATTGGGTCCATACTTCAGACTAAAGAGACCCAGTTAAAAGCAATTAACCTTGTGTTTCAATAAAAGAAACAGTTTATTCTTTATTCCATTCCTGAGCCTTATTCAAAAAATTCTGAAATAATTCAGAACCGTATTCACTATGTTCAACCTCAGGATGATATTGAACACCAGCATAAGGTAAATCTTCATGCTGAATTACTTGAACTTGGCAAGCATCTGAAGATGCCATTAATCTAAATCCATTTGGCATTTCATGGACTTCATCATTGTGAGATTCCCATACATTAAACTCCTTTGGAAATCCTGCTAAAATCCACCCTTCATCAATTAATGTCAATAAAGATGAACCAAACTCAGGGATCTCAGCCGGCCCTGCCTTACCTCCAAAATGATTGGCCATGTATTGATGACCAACACAAATACCCAATATTGGCCATTTCTCCGAATCAATGTATTCAGATGTTAAACCAAGAGCTTCAGATTCAGTTTCAATTCGTGGAGCTCCTCCTGAAAGTACAAGTGCTTTAAATCGCTCTAATTCTTCAATTGGTGTAACATTAGAAACTATTTCAGCTCTGCATCCCAAATAATTTAGAACTCTATATTCCCTATGGGTCCATTGACCACCGTTATCAACAACAGCTATCGGGAAATTTTCGTAAGACATTAATCTGAGGTTGGAACTTGGTTGTTAAGTCTTTCTAATCTATTCTTTCTTTCAGAAGCAAATTTTTCTATTGCTTGTAAAACCCACCTAGGACTTAGATGTGCTTCATCAATAATTTCATCAATACTTCCACCAGTTCTCCAATTATTATCCCAGTCTGGCGAAACTGAATATTCGGAAACTATACGATTTGAAATCCAATTTTGCATAATTCTAAGACCTGTATTAGTAACAATCATAGAATCAGACCATTCTTGTTCTGAGATAATAGAATCTCTGTATGATTTGTTTTGTCTTTTGAATAATTCCCAGGAGATCGCAGACACAATTTTTACATTATGCTTTGAACCTAAATCTTCAAGAATTGAAATAATAGTATTTGTTGAACTAGTGCCCCTTACAATAATTACACCTTCTTTAGGTCTAGAATCATAATCTCTAATCAAATAAGCTCCTTTTGAAGCATCCAAATAGCTGGCAATACCTAATTTCTTTCTATCTGGAACCTCTATTGGAGGTCTCGTCAAATGTAACGCAACAATTGGAACATCTGTAGCGAATGCAGCTGCAAGTGCTGGAGCTACATCATTGTGTTCCCAAGGGTGTAAATTGATTATATGACCTTCAGGGAATAATTGTGTAACACCGGGTGCAAAAATACCAAAATGGGTACGGCTATCTTCTGCTGTTTCCGGACCTGAATGACCTGCAATCCATAATAATTTTCCAACCTTAATTTGGGAATCTTGAGCAACCTGACTAAATAATCTAATTGGACCGTATTTTAGATAACTAAAAGAACCATATGTACTAAATGAACCAATAAATCCATTGTATTGTTCTAAAGTATCATTATTGAAATTTACAGTTGACAAGCCGGCCATCATACCTGAATTCGCAAATTCAGTTATTCCCTGTGGCATTAATGGGGACTTTGTATTCGTAATTTTATCATACATTCCTAAATTTTCCATATCTCCCCAGCCTTCTGCAAACCCTGAAATATTTGTTGAACCTGCAAGGTCTGCAGACATAGCAACAAACAATGGCCTTCCATAATTTTTACGACTATGTGAATTAATCCAAGAAGCAATTTTAGAAAATCCAACACGGTTTGGGATCTTAGTTCCAGGCTCAGCAAATAACTCATCAGGGTAATTCTCAAAATCAAATATTTCACTATCATTTAGAGGATTAGAATTGGAGACATTGCATTCTTCTATATCCTCTGGCACAGAATCTCCCAACTCAACCAACCTCTCTGCTAAATAATCAACTAAATCCTGATTATCTCGTAATACTGAAATTACTGTTTTAAAATAATTTCTTGCTTGCTCAACTTGTTCATCACGACTTCCTGCAGCAATTTCACCTGAATTATCAAATGAGACATCATATTTCTCTGAAAAATCAGCCTTCGTTTTCCAAAACAAATCTGAATTACGTTTGTGAGGAACTCCATGTGACTTTTCATCAAACACATGATAGCCCCGTCCTTTACGAGATTTTGCATAAACCATCTTTGGGATGTTATCCTTAGAATTACCTACTAACAAATCATAATAGGCCTCTGTAAAGGATGACCAATCTTCATTATCATCTGTCCCTTCAACATGCCAACCACTAGTTTCAAACAATTCTTTAGGAGTTGATTTAACTATAGAACTAAATGGTCGACTATCTATTCCATAATCATTCCAATCTATGTAATAAACTATATTTCCTAGACCAAGGCCCCAAGCTGAATTTAGTGTTTCATGGGTAGCTCCAGTACTCAAACCACCTTCTCCTTCAAAGGCAAAGACTTTGACTTGATCGGTGCCTGCCAATTTATGAGCTAAGGCTTCACCTGCAGCTGCTGGAGAACCGTGGCCACTTGGACCTGTGTTAAATTTGAAAAAAAGAGTCTTACCCTCCATTTCGGCATGCCCGGGTAATCCTTTATTCTTACGAAGAGTAAGTAAATCCTCCCAAACTAATTGGAATTCTTCCTCGTTTCTAACTTGATATCTAGAATCTCCTGTTTGTTCATATTTTATTCGGAGAGATTCATTAAGAATTGCTAATGTTGCATAAACCATAGGATTATCATGTCCTGCAACAAGAACGAATCTATCTGCAAAACGCTTAGTTGGGTCTCTAATATCCCATCTCATTGCCCCTGAAAGAAGAGTAATTAGCATTCCATGAACTTTAGAACGTGAACCGCCTGGATGTCCACTCTGACTCAAATTAAGGGTAATATCTATGCACTGATCTATCAAATCTTTTGTTATTTCCCAATATTTGTAGCTATTTTTCAAATTGGAAGGACTATCCATACAGTTGATTACAGATGTGTGTGTTTTTGAAGTTTCTGCTTTTATGAACTAATCCTCAACTTGTCTAGCTAAATAACGACTAGAAAACAAAGTTTGGACTACAGCCCATATCATGAAGAATACTAAAACTGATAAGGCTTGTCCATAAATCGTATTAAATTCTATGGAATTACTAAAACTGTATGGCAGTAAACCACTAAGGAAATCGTGGAATAAGAAGGCTATAGATGTTAAACCTGTAGTCAAAGCTAAAGTAACTACTAAAGTAGTTAAAAACCACTGCAAAACTGTCTCATATTCCTTAGAATAATACATTACTCTTGCTAATCTACTATACCTTGTATGTCCATAACTTAATTCAATATATAACATAAATGAGAAAACAAATCCTAAAATTGGATAAATTTGTTCATTCGTATTTCCTGATAGACCAAGAGGCATAACTAAAACTAAGAAAGCTGAAACAATTTGATTTCCAATATAATCCTGCCATATTCCCATTATACCTATAGAAATTGGAAGACCAATCCAAAGCCAAAGAAATAATTGTTGTGTGAATTGGTAAGGGAATGGTTCAAAATTTCTAATATCTGCTATAAAAATTAAAATTATTGTGATGGAAATAGTCAATAATGCGTAATCATAAACCTTCTTACTGATACTCAAGAATACAAAAAATGTTCCTGTAAAAAGTCCAACTAACATGCCTGCTATTGCTGAATTATTTAATTTGGATAAAACCTCATCATCATAAATGCCTGAAATTATGCTATCTAAAGCATTAAAGAAAAGTGAGTCTTCTATAGGATTAATTATGTATGCTAAACCTAAGCTAAACATTAGAGAAAAGGTTGCAATACCTTGCATCAATGAAAGACTATTGTTTGTATTCATTAACGAACCACCTCTGCTAAAGATGTAGATAACACCGTATCAGGATCCCAACGCATAGCTCTGGCTCCAAGAGATCTTGCTTCCGTAATTTTGTTATCAAGAGAAGCTGAAGCTGTAAAGTAAACTGTAGGTGAAATTATGCGAGAATCTCTATCATAATCTAATGTATCAGGGGCAATTACCGTGAGTTTGAACCCTCGAGCTGTAATTTCTCTGAGTGCATTTGTACTAGTTGAGTCATTTTCAAGTGTAGAGATTACCATTACTGGTGAACGAGGTGTGAAATTACGAAGATCACCCAATACCGTATGCAATCCTAATGAACCTGCTGCCTTGACTTCAGCTAAGGCAGTTAAGATACGATAAAGATGCCTTTCACCAGTGTCAGGAGGAATTACATCTACTGTCTCTCCATATATTGTCAAACCAACTCGATTACGTGATCTTAAGAAAAAACTTGTCAATGAAGCTGCAGCCCTACATGAATAATTCAATGGATTTCTCAATATAGTCCCAGTTCCTGAAATTTCTCTCGCATCAAGAACTAGCATAACATCCGAAATATCTTCTCTTTCGAATTGATTTACCATCAATTTTCTTGTTCTACCAAAAACTCTCCAATTAATATTCTTGAAATCATCCCCTGGGAAATACTCTCTAATCCCATAAAATTCTCCACTAGTTCCAATACGCCTTATTGGCAAAGCTCCCTGATACATTTTAGGGAAATCTGTTGAAAGATCCACTCCTTCTATTTGCTCAATTTGAGGTAGAACAACTAAACTAGATTTTGATTCTATATCGGCTTCATAATAAAACAAAAATGAAGGATTGTAAATTCTCAAACTGGGATTTCCAAGACGGAATTGACCCCGGAGACGGCAATCAAGATGATATTTATTTACAACCAACTCTTCTTTTCCAAGTTTAATAATAGTGTGATTTGAACCATTATTCACCTCTACCTCTGAAGGTAAGTTATCATATATCTCTAAAAATCCTACAGAACGCCCTTTATTTTGAATTACTAAATCAATAGTAACACTACTATTTTCAAATACTTGATCGGCATCAAAACTTCTTGTTATCTTAACATCTATAGGGCGGGTATTAACTAAACTATGAATTGCAACAAAACCTAGTATAGTTGTGCCCAATAAAAATAATTGAAGATTGTTGATAAAAGGTGAAAACAGAACTAAAATAGTGCCAAGGCCAACATATACTACGGCCTTACGAGTCCACATTTCCTATTATTCCACAGTAACAGCAGGAACTTCGATTGTCATTAACAATTCAGATAAAATTTCTTCAACCTTAACTCCCCTAATACGTGCTTCAGGTTTCAAAATTACTCTGTGGCCAAGAACTGGTATTGTGGCTCTCTTAATGTCATCTGGAACTACATAATCGCGACCAGCCAAAACAGCCAAAGCTCTTGACAATTTGAATAAACCTAAACTTCCACGCGGACTTGAACCTACTGCGACTCTAGGATCTCTACGGGTTGCTTGAACTAAATTTACAATATATTTCATTACTTCTTTTTTGACATAAACTTCTTCGATAGAATCATGCATTGCAACTACTTCATCTGGAGAAGCTCGAGCCTTAACTGCAAATGAATCCTTCTTACGTTCTGAACGTCCCTGTAGGATACCTGTTTCCACCTCTTCATCTGGATAACCTACACTCAATTTAATCAAAAATCTATCCATCTGGGCCTCAGGTAAAGGATATGTTCCTTCATACTCTATTGGATTCTGAGTTGCAAGAACTATGAAAGGTCTAGATAATTTGTGTGTTGTTCCCTCTATAGTTATCTGTTTTTCCTGCATTGCTTCTAACAATGCAGCCTGTGTTTTAGGAGGGGCACGGTTAATTTCATCTGCCAACAAAATATTACAAAATATTGGGCCTTTACGGAAAGTAAACTTATTCTTTTCAGGATCATAAAAATACGAACCGGTAATATCAGCAGGGAGTAAATCGGGAGTAAATTGAATTCTTTTGAACTCACAACCTAAAGCATCAGCCAAAGTATTAGACATCAAAGTTTTTGCTAACCCTGGAAAATCTTCGAATAATATATTTCCATTAGCTAAAACTCCGGCCATAACCATCTCTATAGTCTGTTCTTTACCCAGAACAACATTTGATACTTCATCAGTTATAGACTTAGCAGCCTTATTAGCTTCTTCTACCGAAATGGCATTTCCAGCTCCACTTTTCTTTTCACTCAATTTTACCACGTACTCAATTTTTTGGCTATGCCCCGAAGGTCATTTGGCCCCAACTTAGTAGGGGCACCCAGAAGCATCTTAAAATCATCATCTAAGGGTATATTATAACTTTTAACTAAATTTGGAAGAAGCTCAAGTCTAACCTTTCGAGGTTTTTCATCAAATTCGTAAATTTGATATTTTAGTCTCATGCGTTCTAAGAGAACTTCTTGCAACGCAAGAATACCTGTATCTAAATTATGGCCATATGAACGGAAGGGGCGGGGTTTCCGTATGTCAAAAATGTGATACCACCTTTTAGGTTCAGGCTGTCTCATAGACAAACCCATAGTCAAAATTATAACTGCTACTAATACATTTAATCTAATAATTTGGAGAATTAAAGTATCTCCTGATAAAAGAAAATAAAAACCTAAAGCAGCCTGAAACAAACTAGCGCCAAACGATTCTTGTGTATGTCTAGACTCGTCAAAAAGAACCATCCCACTATCTCCAATCATAGATTTTACTAAATTAATCAAAAATTGAGAATTTTGACCTTCGCCCAGCATATTATTGATTGGTAAACTAGAATCAGAAATGAAAACGGCTGAACCAATCGGATCGCCCATGGAACGTAAATCACAACGCATACCCAAAGTAAAACCTACAAGTGGTGCTACTTCATCCTCTGGAGTTATAGAACCATCATCATCTGAATCAATCCAAGAGTTGCTTGATGTTGTCATGAAAACATTTCTAGTCCATTCTATCTTTTTGTCTGGACTCCAAAGATTAACTTCCTGAGTATCTAAAGACTTAATTGCGACAGGTTCGTTTAGAAGAACACTGTAAGATACACCATCAACAAATGCAGTAGTTTCTATTAACGAAACATTACCCTTATAATTTCTATCCCAAAGTTTGTGCTTCACATATTCTATAGCGAATAAATCTGCAATTGTATTAGAATAATCAAAATCTCCAAAAACAAGAATACTTCCACCCTTTTCCATAAATCTTACAAGTATTTCTAATTCAAGAGAGGTATAGGGAGATTCTGTGCCTGCAATAACAAGCAATGTTGAAGATGGATTATTAACCTCATCTAAAACCGCCGGATTGGACAAAATTGCGCTTACGTTGTAAGAAGTATCAGGTTCATTTTCTAGAGATTCTCTAAATTGTGAAATATCATTCCAATCATCATCATAAGCAGATAACTGAGGATCCCTTTCAACAACTATTTGCAAAAGTGGAAATAAAACTAGGGTACAAACTGCAATTGTAGCAAATAAGATAATTATACCAGAACGGCTAGAAACTGCCATTTCAATCCTCTATATTTTCACTAGTGGTATCTAAACTTTCAATAATTGTTCTAAGTGAGGAAACTGCATTTAACCTGTGATCATCGTCCAAACTTTTAGTTGTATAATCAGCTTCCTCGTACAATAAAGTCAAATTAGCAACAGAAGAATGATTCAAAGGCAAAGCCTCCTCCAATGCTTTTTGGAATTCCCTTACTGTTTCAAAATGTTGCCTCAAATAACCATAACCTTGTAATATTTTACACATTTCTTTGTATGAATGAACAACCGAATCTCTGTAATCCATATTAGCTTCTAATGCCAAAGCAGTTGATTCTAATATTCTCCTTATTTCTCTAAGGTGTCTATCACGATACCATTTCCATCCTAGCATTACACCAGATCCTCCGACTAACGTTGCTGCCATAATTATCCATAATGAATAATTTGATTCCTGCGTAGGTGGCCTGTAAATGATTGTTGATTCTACTTCATTACCAAGATAATGCTCATCACCTGTGTAAATTACTTTGACAGTCATTGGTACTGTTTCATTTCCTGAGAATATTGAATCAAAACTTGCAGTTCCATTAGAATCAGTTATAACCATAGATGTAACTCCATTTGGTTGAAAAGAAACCAATAGAGGAGCCCCAGATACAGGAGTGCCATCAAGCATTTTCAATGTTATCTGACCTGAATAATCCTGTTGATATTCTAATGAACTTGGAACCTGAAGAATTATCTGTGTTTCACCTCTAATAAATATCCTAGATTCAGTTGAATTATCAATATATTCATTTGTACTGAATGATGTGATTGTCAAATTGTGATATCCTAATGCCGTTCCAAAAGGTATATTCAATGGAATTGTGAATTCTCCATTACTATCTGTTACTCCATCTATTGGGAACACTGAATCCATCACTAATCTAACATTTAGTCCCTCAATAGGCCTATCTGCATCATCATATACAAATCCAGTAATAGGTGTAGTAGAATTCAATATACCTTCAAACTCACCCATTTCAATTCTCGTATTGTGAAATACCTGAAGCATCAAAATAGAGGATGAAGGAAGATAAAATTCTTCGGCAACATACTGAACTGTTACTGTATTCGCTCCAGCCTCTGTATAATGTGGGACCAAATATTCATGCGAGAAACGTCCATCACTATCTGTTACTAATGTACCAACATATTGGCCGTGGAAAAGGAAGTTAAGATTAGTACTCAATGGATTTCCCATATCGTCCACTATTCTTCCACTAAATTCAAATGAATCTCCAACGGTAACTTCAGATTTCTCTGATTCAAGCATAATGCTCGTGGAAGCAACAACAACAACTGTCTGTTCACTTGTTGTAGGAAGATAGTATTGGTAGCCATTATAATCCCATGAAGCTGTAAAATAACCAAGTTTATAATTTGAAGATAAGGTCACATTCTTTTCAACATAACCTGTTTCATCAGTAAATAACTGGTATTTCTGACCTCCAAAAGTAACATTGATTGCTTGATTAGACATTGGGTTTCCTAAATCATCAATCAGATAAGATGTTAGATAGAATTCCTGCAAACGAAATACTTCTAATGGCTCTGTTACAAAGAAAGTCTGTGCTAAAATATCAGAACTTACTTCCTCTTCAGATGCCAAATAAAGATATGAGCCTTCAAAAACAACCTCTACTCTATGTTTCCCTAGATTTGTGTCCTTATCAACAAACAAATCATAAGAAAAAATACCTGAATCTCCAGTTGTTGCATTTCCTACGTATTTATCATCGAAATAAATATCAACTTGATAATCTGACAAACCAACGCCAACAACATCACGCAAATATCCTGAAACTGTCGAAGTTGAATTTCTAAATCCACCTAACCATTGAACCGTAAGTTCAGTTTCACGCATAACTAATACTACGTCATCATCAGAAGAACCACGAAGGAAATTTTGATCATTAATCAAAGCTGACAACGTATGATTACCAGCAAGTGTATTTGAGGGAAGAACAAAAGAACCACTAAACTCTCCATTAATGGAATTCACCTTAGTTCTGGTTATTCCATCCCAAAGAATTGTAACTTCTCTGTCTAATGGAACTTGTAAATCATTTTCTATAAAACCATTCAAAGTAACGTTTTCACCTGCAATAACTACTTCTGAAAAATCAATAATTGTAATGTTCGTATGTCCCCAAATAGTATAATTTGCAAGATATGTAGAAGGCAAATAGTATCCAAAACCACCAAATGATAATTCTATAGGTATAACTCCAACAGGGTGTTCTGAATCAGAACAAACCCAATCATCTGAACAAACAAAACTGAAACTACCATTAGAATCACCAGTTACCCTTCTTAGATATTCATCATCCCAGAAAATATTAATTTCGATTTCTTCAACAGCTTGACCTCTATCATCAAAGATAGTTCCATTGAACCAGACAGTCTCTCCTCTAATTATTTCTAAATCAGGAAGATAAATAAGTGTTTCAGAAACAACTGTGAATTCAACAGTTTCCGTTGCATTATCATAAAATGGAGAAGTTGTGTTATCAAAAATAACTTGGACTTCAACTTTACCAAGAACTTGAGCATTAGGCACCAAATAATTCTTGGAATATGAACCACCAAAATTAGTTGTCGAAACATCATCCAATGAATTTTCACCCCATATGAAAGACAAATCTATTCCTGCAATTCCAAATGATGAACCATCTCGAGCAAAGCCAGTAATTGTAACTTCAGTATCACGCAAAACTTGTTGTTCATCCATAGTAAGGAAAACTTTTCTATGAAGATAAATATCAGTAGATGCTGTATCTGCTAAATTATATTCTGCTTCATTGTATTTTATTTCTATGGTATGAACGCCAACATCCAAATAAGAAGAATCAGGAGTATATTCAAAACTAAATGTTCCATTTGTTTGGAAAGATTGTAGATAAACATCATCAAAATAAATAGATAATATTCCTGATAACAAAGTTCCATTATCGAAAGTAAGACTTCCGCTAAGAAGCATATTTTCTCCAGGATAAAAATGTATCGTATCAGATTGAACTGAAACAACAGTTTGCTGAAATACAACAGATGTCTGTGAATCTACCGAACCTGAATGAAGAACATCGCCTAGAAATTCTGCAGTCCATGTTACATTACCCAGATCATAATCTAAAGGAATACTATATGTGTAAACAAAGTCACCATCTGTTTCTGTAGTAACAGTTGCTATCGACTCACCGGCCCACGATAAAATTATGCTCTGACCAGATATCGGCTGACCTAAATGGTCATTCAATTCTCCTTCTAAAGTTACATTTTCTCCGCGAACAACCTTAAGAGAATCTGTTTCAAGAATTATTTCACTATTGCCAAGAACTGTAATATTGAGATTTATCCTCTCATCTGGTAAGGTTACACTTTCGCTATTAAAAGTAACAATTACAGTATAATTTCCTGCAGCTAAATCTGTCGGAATCAACGACTCTGTAGTCCAATTAACTTCAGCGACACTAAATAATGCTAATTCAATTCCTGCAAGTTCAACACTTATGCTACCATTAGAAATGGCTACATCAGAAACGGTACCATTTACCCAAAATTTATTACCAATATATTCCTTTTCAGGTTCAATATCTGCTGTAAGGTTTACGGTGGATTCTAAAATAACTAAATCCGTAGTAACTACGGAACTATACAAATAATCTGACCCTGTAAAAAGAGATTCGATACGATATCCGTCATCTGCTGTTGGTTGTCCTTCTTCAGGTACGGTCCAACTAAATACAAAATTACCAAAATCATCAGTTTCTGCAGTGCCGATGTCACAACGGTAACGCTGCCACCCATTAGGATTACATCTGACTGTATTTGGTTTGTTACCCCAACCAGTAGGTTCCCATACTTCGAACTCTATAGTCTGACCTCCTGCTGGTACTCCTCCTATATCTAATAATGTTCCAGAAATAATTAATTCCTGTCCTTTTCCTACTGATCCTGGCGCATCAACTATCAAATTTGTATCTGAAAAAATTTCTATATCTTCGGGACCATCAACACCGAGGAAACCCTCTTTGTATGATGCAGCATAAATTTCATTTTCACCAGGAACTGCAGCTAAGAAATCTGTAATATTAAAATCAAAATTACCTGAAGAATCTGTTAAAGTCTGACCAATCTCAAACGCCGGTTCAGCATGTTCTTTATCCCACATACCAAAACCAACTTCAAAATCAGGTAAACGAGTTTCATTTTCATCTTCAACATAACCTTTGATTCGAATTATTTCTCCTTTATCAACTTCATCATCAGGTATTATTTCAGTAATTACTATTGTAACTGGTTCACCAGTCATATTGTCTATATCATCTGGATCCATGTCATCAAAATCAAAAGTGTCACCATCTTCTTCGTCCTCATCTGGTCTTTCAAGGGTATTACTACCTCCTGTACCTCCTAGATTTATTCTTTTCCAATGACTTGCTGAAAAAGTTTCATTATCCTCAGGAACATATACTTCGACAAAAGCATGAGCTTCATTAGATACATAACGTGTAGGTGCCTCAAGTGCTAACGCTGTTACAAAAAAACCAAATGATCTATGTCTACAGGCTCCAATACCATTTATACAAATTGATTGATAAATATCCCAAGGAGGCTCAGGATCTGGAACATCGCCATCTCCCTCAATAAAATCTGAAAAATACCAAGTTAGATTATTAATTATCAGAGCTAAATTAGTTTCAGGTGTACCATTCTCGGGCCACAAGTAATACAGTGGTTCGTTGGCTATAGTCCCATTATCATGCCTATATTGTAAAAATTCTTTAACGTTTTGCTTAACTTCACTCTCACCAGTTATTGGTCTAATTACTTCCTCAGGCATATCATCAATTGTCAAATCATTACTAATTTCTCTATTGAAATATGAACCATTAGTACCCATGCGATATTTGAGATCTATAATTGCGTCCTCATTAGATTGAACATAATAATTATCAGCACCATCTTTGAAAAATTGCAGCTCAATACCTGTCGAATTAGGATTGTAATCTATAATGTCTGCATCAGGTGAAACGGATGGAATCATAGTATAACTCGAAGTAGTAACTGTAATCCCCATCCAAATCCATCCTTCAAATATCTGTGAATAACCCTCATAATTTGTAGGGAAAATTTCAGTTTTTGTAGTATCGTAATTATACATCGTGTAAGGATTACTGTTTGCACTGTCGTAGTACAATGCATCAAGTGATGACCAACGTTTCAATGTTCCTAAAACTGGGTCAAATATCTCATATATTGTCACATTACCATCAGTAGCCCCAGTATCTGGATTCTCACCTGGTGGCTCACCGGGTTCTACAGGAGGTGGATCTTCTCCATCTGGGTCTCCATCATCATCACTGTCAGGATCACAAGGATTTGTACCTTCTTGATATTCTCTAAGATTATCTGAACCATCTGCATCAGGATCTCCGAATTTATCGCTTGATACAGTTGGATTTAAACCACAACCATCTGGTGTTCTATCTGAATAAAAATCTTCCCAACCATCAGGCATTCCATCTTGATCTGTATCTGAATCAAAAGGATCTGTATCCCAGTAAAATTCTAGACTATTTACAAGTGAATCGGCATCTGAATCTAATGAATCATCTGAGGAATTACGAGGATTAAAACCATAATGAACTTCCCATCCATCCCAAGCACCACCATCATCTGTATCTACATCATTAGGATTTGTATTATTGTAATATTCTTCTAAATTTGTATATTTTTCTTCATCCGAAATTTCCCCGTCACGGTTAGCATCATATCCGTCAGAATCATTGTCATCGTCACCGTCTGGATCATTAGGATTAGATGCCCCAACAGGTAAAGTTGCTAATGGTGAACCAATCATGAGAGCGACCAAAAACAATGCCAATACCTTTTTCGCAATCATTTGTTCACCTGCGCGTAAGAATCTCCGAACTTATTACATAAAGGTATGCCAAATTTTTTTGGATAAGATTTGAGTCGATTAAACGTCAATTATCGGCCTCAAAACCATCGCTCATACCATCACCATCAGTATCTGGATCCCAAGGATTTGTTTGAGCTTCTTCTTCACGCCAATTAGGGAAATTATGCCAAACCCCTTCCCAATCTTCCCAGCCATCATCATCATAATCAAGGAAACCATCAATAGCATCTAAAGGATTCAAAGTTCTCGTCTCATTATCAGGTCTATTATTATTCCAGTAAATTTCCCATCCGTCTGTACAATTATCTCCATCAGTATCTGCTTTTACGGGATTAGTATCCATTAAAAATTCTTCAAAATTAGTGTGTTTTTCCTCTGGTGAAAGTTCACCGTCACGATTTGCATCATAACCATCAGAATCAGAATCCCAATCTCTATCCTCTGCAGAATTAGCATTTAAACCATAATAACCTTCCCAACCATCAATCATTCCATCTCCATCTGTATCATTATTATTTGGATCTGTGCCATTCAAATATTCTTCATAATTTGTGAATTTTTCCCATTGCTCTATAGTTCCATTTCTATCAAAATCCCAACCATCATTATCCAAATCTGTTTCACCGTCACTTGGATCAAATGGATCTAATCCATGGAGCATTTCCCAACCATCTGGCATACCGTCACCATCTGAATCAGGATTTGAGGGGTCTGTAACATAACCATCATTACCTGAAACACATTCTTCACCATCTTGAATTAAATCGCCATCAGTATCTTTCAACAAAGGATTTGAACCCGTTATGTTGTCCATACTGTATACATTATCCACAAATCCATCAACACGTGAATTATCATATTCATACAAATTAATCAATGAATCATTATCAGGATCATCATTTGCATCGCTAGAATTTAATGGTTGAAAATCCCAATAAACTTCCCAACCATCTGGCATTCCATCACCATCAGTATCTCCATTTGTAGGATCTGTTCCATTAAGATATTCATACAAATTAGCATAAATCTCAGAACTAGTCACATTATTATTCCAATCTGAATCAAAACTATCCCCATCTGAATCTAGTAAAGCATCTTCAGAATCAAGAGGATTTAATCCATATTTAACTTCCCAACCATCTGGCATTCCATCGCCATCAGTATCATTACTGGTAGGATCTGTCAAATAAATGAATAATTCTTGACCATCTAGCAACCCGTCGTCATCAGTATCATTGTTATTTGGATGTGAAGAAGTTATGTTATCTACTTCGATATATGGACCTGCTGCAGTATTATTGTATTCAAGACGGTTAATTACACCATCATTATCGGTATCAATATTTGCATCTAGTGGATTCAATGGATCTAATCCATAGAACCATTCCCAGCCATCCCACATTCCATCGGCATCTGTATCTGCAATGTATGGATGAGTATCGGCTTGAAACTCTAAAAGATTGTTATGTTCTTCCTCTTCCTCTAAAGTTCCATTATGATTTACATCAAAACCATCTTCATCATTATCTACTGTAGAATCATAAGCATCCAATGGATTCATATTGTAATATACTTCCCAACCATCCCACATTCCATCATCATCTGTATCATTGTCGTTTGGAGCTGTATTATTTCTAAATTCTTCGATATTTGTATATTTTTCACTCGATAATACAAAACCATCTCGATTAATGTCATATCCATCACCATCAGAATCCTCATTTGCATCAGTTGGATCTGTAGGCTTTAGATTGTAATGTCCCTCCCATCCATCAGGCATGCCATCGCCATCAGTGTCATTGTTAGAAGGATCTGTGCCATTCAAATATTCTTCAAGATTAGTAAACCATTCATCACTAGTTATATTGAAATTACGATCAAAATCCCAACCATCGTTATCTAAATCTTGATTTGCATCTAAAGCTGAAATAGGGTTTAATCCATACTTAACTTCCCAACCATCAGGCATCCCATCTCCATCTGTGTCATTACTCGTAGGATCTGTTAAATAATTAAACAACTCATCATTATCTGAAATAGTGTCTCCATCAGTATCATTATGGTCAGGTCTAGTAGTGAAAATCCCATCATTATCAACCCATCCTGTGTTTACTAAACTGTTATTGTATTCATACACATTAACAAGCAAATCTCCTTCTTTATCTTCAAAATTATCAGAAGGTCGTAATGGTTCCAAACCAAAATAAACTTCCCAACCATCATGCATAGTATCTCCATCGGTATCTTTAACGAGAGGATTTGTATCGTTGAAAAATTCCATATAATTGAAATATCTTTCTTCATACTCTAATTCTAAATTAAAATTAGAATCCCATCCATCTGCATCTGAATCATACCATGCATCAGCTGAAATTAGAGGATTAAGGCCATAAAATAATTCCCAGCCATCTGACATCTTATCTCCATCTGAATCATATTCCCAGGGATTTGTACCTGCTAAATATTCTTCATAATTAGTGTGTTTTTCCTCTGAATTTACATATGTATCACGATTTGAATCATACCCATCTTCATCATCATCATTATCTGCATCAGAAGGTAAATGTGGATTGAAATTATAGTATACCTCCCAACCATCTGGTATTCCATCATCATCCGAGTCTGGATCATTAGGATACGTACTTTTTCCTATCACCAGATTCATCTCATATTCCATTAAATTAGTGAAATATTCTTCCTCTTCCAATAAACCATTTTTATTTCTATCATGCCCATCACTATCTGTGTCTAATGAGGCATCTGATGCATCATAGGGGTCTAATCCATAGTCCATCTCCCACCAATCAGGCATTCCATCATTGTCACTATCTTTAGTTGGCAGGTTAGAATCTGTAGTTGCAGATTGGGAATCTATGTGTTTTGAAGATTTAAATGATACTAATGGAGAAAATGGTAAGGCAGCTAATAGCATAATCACTACTGCCAAGACAACATAGCGCCTTCCTCCACTAGGAACTGGGTCTGCCATACTATGTCAGTCTATAACTGGGCTATAAAGGGTTCATTCATGCTTACAAAAACAATAATTCTCTTGGCAAATTAGTTAGACTTACTGCTTTATTGCCTTCTAAATACACATCATCTTCAATACGAATACCGCCTAAATTAGGAATATATATTCCAGGTTCAATAGTAAAAGTCATTCCATTTTCTAAGACAAAATCATTATCTGGTTTGATATAGGGTTCCTCATGAATTTCAAGACCTAAACCATGCCCTGTCCTGTGTGTAAAATATTCTCCAAATCCTGCCTTATCAATAACACCTCTAGCAGCATTATCCACTAAACCTGCTTTAACTCCAGATTTGGCTACATCTCTTGCTGAAGAATTAGCGTTTTTTACTGCTTTATAAGCACTCAAAAGTTTAGAATCAATTTCATTCCCAAGTGCAAACGTTCGTGTTATATCTGAAAAATAACCTTTGTAATTTGCACCCCAATCAATTATTATCAAATCTCCAGTTTCAAATGGTTTATCTGTTGGAAAATGATGTGGATTTGCTGCATTAATACCTGATGCAACTATTGGAGAGAATGGCAATTCAGAATCGGAACCATTACGAAGTAATTCAATAACTAAATCTGAGGCAAATTCCTTTTCAGTTAATCCTGGTTTAATATTATCTAATATAGTTTCTAATGATTTCTCTGCAATTTCAACTGCAGTTTTCATAAAACTAAGCTCATCATTAGATTTATACATTCTCAATTGAGCAAATATATCTATTGAATCCACAAAATTAGAAGCAATGCCTGTTCGTTGTAAAAGATCTAACTCTAAATGTCTAATAGTGCGAGATTCAACGCCAACTTCTGAGAAAGTTTTACTATTTGAAAATCTTCTGAAAGCATCTTCAGGACCTTCTTTATCATCATATGTTATACTATTCAGATCAAAATTAGATATTTTAGCACTCTCTAATTCTGGAAGAATAAAGGTTGCATCGTCCATTTCTATAATGAAAACAACTGGCCTCTCACTCAAATGAAATTTAGATCCTGTAAGATAAGACATATTCGGACCAGGAACCACAACTAAGCATGATAATGAATTGTCTTTCATCAATTTCCTAAGTTGAACCAAATTCCTCATGATAGCCTATAGACCCTCGCTCTTATTAGCTGACCCCAATAGCTTATCGTGGATTTAGATACATACTACAAACTTATTGAGGAACTTGAGAAACATCGTGGTTATGGAGTACACACTGGTGTTGAGGAAGTATCAGAAAAAATAGGACAACCATATGATGCTACAAGGGCAATTAGATCTCAATATTTGCAGAGAAAATCAATCAAGAATCATTACAAAGTAAAAGATAAGGCTGGAATACTTTACAAAGAATGGAAAGAGGGGAAGACCTTGAGTGAACTAGCATTGCAAGTTGATTTTCCGCCAATATTATTAGCAAATTTTCTAATGCTAAAAATGAGATTCTCTAAGAAAAGAACTAAAGAAATAATGAAAAATACAAATTTAGTTAAAAATAATTTAAGATTGAAAAAAGAACTTGATGAAATTATAGGAAGGGATGAATTATACACACCAAGATCACACGATAAGCAATCTGCAGAGGGAAATCGTAGAGAAGATTTAATCGCAGAATGGTTAGATAAAAAAGAAATGACCTATTTTACTGAAGAAGATCTAAGAGCAGGAACTGTGGAAGGGAAAACTCCTGATTTTCTATTAAAAAAACCTATTAATTGGCACGGTGACGAATACAATTGGATTGAATCAAAGGCTAGTTTTGGTGATGAATATATTCATCGTAAGAATCATGGTGGACAGGTTTCACAATATGTAGAATTGTATGGTCAAGGAATTTTAGTGTACTGGTATGGATATCTGGATTCATTAAAATCTAGAGGATACACTATTATCGATAGAAAAGAAATGGGCCTCAAATAATTATTTTTTCTTAGAATCTACTACAATACTGTGTTTAGAATCTTTTAAATCTTCTTCATCCAACTCAGCTTCCATCTTAGCATTAGCAACAACCTGTTCATTTTGTTCTTCTAAAGTTAACGGTTTCTCAGGTTCTGAATCATCGCTCTCTAGCTTATTAGCCAATTCAAGAGGATTTCCTGAATCATCTACACTATCAAACAACCACGCCTCAATTCCACCACTAAGATGACTTATTGGAATTCCTTGAGATTCTACCCAAGCTCTAGCTGAATTAGAACGAATTCCTAAATGACAATAAAGAACTACATTACCATGCCTAGGAATACCTCCTAAACGTTGAGCGAAAACATCCATTGGGATATGTATATCTTCAGCTTCTATCTTCACTTCAGCTCTCTCATCAGCACCTCTAACATCAATCAATAGAGGAGGATCATCTGATTCCAATCTTCCTTTTAATTCAGAAGCTGACATATGATCAGGCAATGTTTTGGAAAACTCTTGTTTCTCCTCAACAACTACATTTGGAATTTCAACTTGTCTAATCGTACCTTTCCTACCATCCAAATGATAAAACACAGATTCTCTAATCAAATCAAGAGCTAATTGAACTGCTAACAATGCTTGATGCATCCCAACCCAGCCAACAAAAGCACTGAGAACACCTGTAGTAGAACAATCTACTACTGATTCAGGCGCTGGAGGTTTTGGATAAAGTGCTCGATAATATCCACTTCCTGGTAAAAAAACACCGACATTTCCTTCGAATGCACGAATTCCTCCATGAATCAGTGGTTTATCGATTGACTGACAAATATCTGACAATACATATCTTGAGTCCACATTATCTGTGCAATCTATAACAAAATCATGTGCACTAGCATGAGTTAATGCATTTTCACTAGTCAATTCTTCAGCAAGAGCATTGATTACAGCATTAGGATTCATATGACTCAAAACTTGCTTAGCAGTTTCGACTTTTAGATTGCCAACATCACCTTCTGTGTACAAAGGCTGTCTTGACAAATTAGATAATTCTACCTTATCAGGATCCATTATTGTCAAATAACCAATACCTGAACTAATTAGATAATGAGCAACGGGACATCCAAGTCCACCCATACCGACGACAAGGATTCCCGTATCTTCTAATTCTTCCTGACCTTTTAGACCTACTTCAGGCAAAGTAATCTGGCGAGAATAGACTGTCCTTTCCTTATCGTTCACAATTAGCACTTAATCCTGTAAATAAGAAATTAACCTATTTTTATTTTGTAACGAGTTGAAACTCCTATTGACAACAATAAAATAACCATTAAGGGAATATTTAGCAAAACTCTTTCATAGATAAAAGCACCAAATGTCCAACCATCTATCTTACCACAACTATGGCCATCATAGTGCTCAAAAGGTGAATCAAAACATTGTTTTCCTTCCCTGTATGCCCAACCATAATTACCTCCTGAAACTACGATATCGATTTCTTCCCATTTA
The DNA here is from genome assembly GCA_964651915.1 of uncultured archaeon. Taxonomy (GTDB): domain Archaea; phylum Thermoplasmatota; class Poseidoniia; order MGIII; family CG-Epi1; genus CG-Epi1. Next base: position 19,835 of record CAZYZI010000018.1, read on the forward strand.
TCTTGTCCAACATCTCCTACCCACAAATCTCCTGTTTCACGATCAAAACTAAACATCCAAGGATTTCTCAAACCATAGGCAAATATTTCTTCTTTGTATCCATCACTATTTCCTACAAAAGGATTATCTGAAGGAATAGTGTAAGTATCACCACTAACATCTAATCTAAGAATTGAACCTTTCAAAGTCTCAAGATTTTGAGCATGATTGAAAGCATCATTGTACATCCCGCCATCTCCTAAACCAAAATACAAAAATCCATCAGGTCCAAAAGCAATATGCCCTCCATTATGATTGACATATGGTTGATCTATCTCTAATAATACAGTCTCATTATTTTCTACAAATTTAGAAAGGCGCAATGTTGCTGCATCAGCTCCTAAATCCTTAACTGTATATGTCACAAAAAGTCGATTATTAGTCTCATAATCAGGATGGAAAGCTAAACCAAGAAGGCCCTGTTCCCAATCAGAATTCTCTACTTGGGTAGTAATATCAAGCAAGATTTCAGTTGTATTACTACTCTCTTCTATTATGTGAACTTTTCCAGCCTGTTCAATGCCAAATAAACGGTTAGAAGAATCGCCTGCATTATCAATTCCAATCAACTGTTCAACAGATATATTTGGATTAAATTCCTCAATTATAATTTCGTCTTCACTATTCTGACTAAATCCAAATATTTTTCCTGTAGATCTATCTGAGAAATATAACTCACCATCTTCGGATTCCCCAAAAGAAGAAACGGAAATTCTAGAATTACCTGTCAAAGAAGTATTAGCTTTACTATCATGAATCAAGGTATTAGTTTTTCCATCATCTGTAATTTCTAGAGCCCATATTTTTCCCATAATGAAATCGGCATAGATGTATTTTCCATAAAGTGAAGGTGCATTTTCACCACGATAAACAAATCCTCCTGTAACTGATCCATAACCACTCTCAGAATCATGTTCATAATCCCAAACTGGATTAATTAAATCTAAATCTGAGCCTTCATCAACTCCTGAGAGGTTGTCATAAAATCCATAAAGTGTTACTGAAATCAATAAAAAAACCGTAACTGGAATTGCTGCATTAATTTCACGGCCGTTCATTGATAATTGTCTAATGAATGAGATATTTAAATTAGACTCAGTCCCAAAATCTTCGAGTTCTTGCGTAAGTTATCTCAGCTTCAATAACTGCCTTGACCAAATCTGAATCATCCCCTAATTGCTTACGTAAAATCCGTCCTGCTGTATCAGGTCCAATACCTCTACCGGCAATAACCATAGCTGCCCTTTCACCATGAGATTTAGCTAATGAAGCTGACTTAGTCAATTTCTTACTACTAATTTCCTTATCTGCTTCCATAGGGTGTAACAATGCAACCATTCGACTATTACATTGTGGACAAACTAATTCATGTTTTGTAATAGAATTAACCTTTCTTTTCCTCTTATTATCACAAGAAAGACATCTCAATGACAAATTAGTACGCAGCAATCTTCTTTTGACTGCAACGACAACCGAACTATCGGATTTAGGTGGTTTAAGATAATCTCGATAAGGATCTAAACCGGCATGACCATGTGGTGTTTTAGGAGAAAGAATTATTGATATTTTACCCTCATTTATTTCTGAAATAAACTTCTCCATTCCTTCTTCATCTAATTGATGAAACAAGAATCTTTCTACAGCTTCAGTATACAGAGGGGTGTCTGAATATGCTTCAATTAATTTTCGCATGCCAAACTTACCTACGTCTGCGTCAGGAGCTATTGCACCCATCTTTCGGGCTGAATGAAGTAATTGTGATTTTAACGCAGGACTATCTTTTATTGCAAAACGTAACAAACTACCTATTTCAGATTGGAAACCTTTAGTTATTGCTAACATATCCTTTACAGTTGTTCTTGTTGGCGCGTCTAAAATGATTCTATAAGGATCAAATTGATAACCAACTTTGTATCCACTTTTAGCAGATAACATTGCTGATATTATCATCCCAATTGTTC
>CAZYZI010000019.1:0-21481 GCA_964651915.1 uncultured archaeon
TATTCTTTAGGGATGAAATGGATAGAAGAGAGAGAGAAAAGAAGGCTTGGTCGGCGATATATGGTAAAGAGTACAAACCTCCCGATGATTCTGTTAAAGAGCAATTAGATAAGTTAGATATGGCATGTAAATTCCATAAACAAGTTTTAGGAGATGGAAAATTAGCCGAATTGATACCCACTGCTAAAGCTACACGCAAGGAGCAGCGCTTAATCAATCGCGAAGCTCTTATTGAAGCTAAAACTTGGAGTAGGAATAGATCATATAGAGATTTACCTCCTTTGTGGCGAGAGTTCTTGGATGAATATCAATCATATTATGAGGAAACAGTTCTTGTACAGACACAAAAGATGACAGACATCTATGCTCTTTGGATTCTTTGTGAGATGGCTTCAGGGCTGAAATTAAGTGCACATGCCAAATCACTTCGAGAATTTAGATCTAAGAACAAAGATGTTGTGTTAAAATATGATGCCCCGGAGCAGGTTAGACATGGTTGGAGTGACTCAATAATGGGTTCACTTTTCGGTGAGTCTGATACCAAAACTAATCCCGTTCAAGGTTCTGGCAGGCCTGAAATTTTCATGAATTATAAAAAGATAAATTTTTATTTTGAAGCTAAGTATAATTTGACTGAAACGCCAAAGCAGGAAGATGTGTACAAAGTCTTAGCATATATGAATAATTATGATGTTTCTTGTGGGGGGATTATTTATCCAGGACCTCAATTAAAGATAACAGTTGATCCTAAAAATAAACAGGTCATGGCTTGGATTCCATTTACTTGGACGGAAAAAGCTTTTGAAGTTGCACCGAATTATTTTGCATTTATTGCAGATAGAATGGCTACTATCTATTCTAGAATTGGGGATGAAGAGTTAGAAGATTTTGTTTCAGAAGTTGAAAGGACAGCGTTTGAATTCTATGAAGCCATTGCAACTCCTGGAGCCGTGGCTCCTGAAATGCCAGAATTCTTGTATAATGAAGAAGTAGAGCTAGACTTGGATGAATTAATAGAAACGGAAGATGAAGAATTTTCTGAATCAGAGGAAGAGCTTTCTCCTGAAGAAGTATTGGAAGAATTAGCAGAGGATGCTAGTTCAGAAAAACGATCTAAACTAGCCGAAGATATAGAAAGTGGTAATGTACCAGTTGGACAGGGCGGTGATGGAGATTATGCGATTTCAAAAAATGTTGCTGAAGAAGATATTGAAGATGTTTCTTCTGATGTTGAAGAGTTAGAAGACTTTTCTTCAGAGGTTGAAGTTGTCGATGAAATTAGTTCAGAAGTAGAGGAAGTAGAAGAATTCACACAGGCTACAGATTCAATTCCTGAAAAGAAAGTATCCGTTTCTATTGAACAACTCAGAAAGAAAATGAGTGATGAGAAAGATAATTAGTTAAATAGCACTCTCAGATAAAGAAATATGATTAAGGTAGGAATCAATGGCTATGGCACAATCGGGAAGCGTGTTGCTGAAGCTGTTACCCTTCAAAATGACATGGAAATAGTTGGGGTTGTCAAGACTAAACCAACTTATGAATTAAGAGGAGCATTGGATGCAGGTTTCCCTGTCTTTGCTTCTACAAAGGCTAAGATTCCTTTCTTTGAAGAAAAGGGTGTGGAAATTTCGGGAGTTACTGAAGATTTAGTAGAAATTTCAGATGTTATAATTGATTGTACACCTGGTAAATTAGGTGTAAATAATATGGAAATGTACCGCAAAGCCAGTACAAAAGCAATATGGCAAGGAGGAGAAAAACATGCACCTATTGGCGTGAGTTTTAACGCTTTAACTAATTATTCTTCTTCAATCAATGAAGATTTTGTTAGGGTTGTTTCTTGTAATACTACAGGTCTTGGTAGAACACTGTATCCCCTTCTCCAAAAATATGGTATAGATAATGTTCAAGCTATTATGGTTAGAAGGAGCGGCGATCCAAAAGATAGCGATAGAGGCCCTCTAAATTCTATAGAACCAGTTCTTTCAGTACCAAGCCATCATGGACCTGATGTACAGACAATAATTGAGGGCATTAACATTCAAACAATGGCAGTTAAAGTACCTACTACTATTATGCACGTCCATTGTATAATTGCAGAATTGGACAATGAACCTGATGTTAATGAGATATTATCTATGTGGGAATCTACGCCCAGAGTAAACCTGTTGGAAGGATTCTTGCACAAAGATGGATCTAAAATACGTAATTTACCAGGTACTGCTGAGATAATGGAATTAGCACGTGACGCATTATACACTAGAGGAGATTTGAATCAGATTGCAGTCTGGAAAGATGGAGTTCATGCTTTTGGTAAAAAGCTATACTATTATCAAGCAATACACCAAGAATCTGACGTAATACCTGAAAATATAGATGCTATAAGAGCTATGTTTAATTTAGAATCAGACAATATGAAATCTATTTTGAAAACAAATAAAGCATTAGGTATTGACTGAGATCTTTTTTATCTCAGAAAAAACTTGTTGATTTTCTACTGGTATAATTGAAAGTTCTCGTGCTATTTTAATCAATTCTCCATTAATAGAATCAATTTCGGTTTTTTGGCCATTTTCTAAATCTTGCAACATACTGCACTTGTTTTCAGAAGTTTTCTCAATTATCGAATTTATTTCTTTCCATGGGTTTAGTGGTAGTTTGATGCCTTTCTTTTTTGCGATATTTTCACTTTCTTCGCATATTTCTCTTACTTTTTCATTTAGTTCTGGATTTCTTAATTTACCATTTTTTACTTCTGCAAGAGAGGCTATTGGATTTATTGCACTATTGATTATAGTTTTTAACCATACATATTCTTGTATATTATTAACAATATTACATTTGATCCCATTATCTTCTAATACATCGGATATTTTTTTTATTCTTTCAGATATAGTTCCCGTTAACTCACCTATATAGGTAAATCCAGTTCCTTTGTGTTCAGATATACCGGGCCTAATCTTGGATATACCATGTCCTGTAACAAGATAAGATAGTCTTTTAGTTTTTATTTCCTTCAACAATAAATGTAAAGTTTGCAAACCATTTTGGCAGCATAATATTGGTGATTTCATATTCTTTAACTTTTTAATTATATTTGGTATATCATAACTCTTTACACATAGGATTACCAAATCACTTTCTTCAATATTAGTTGCAATTTTAAGTTTAGGATTTATTATGTTACCATTAATTTCTTTGAACATTATGCCTTTTTCTTTTATTATTTTTGCATGTTCTGATTTTACTACCAGAGTTACTTTATTATTTTTAGAAAACTTTGTAGCAAGCATATTCCCTAAGGCTCCTGCTCCAACAATTGTAATATTCATCAATCTCTTAGGTATATTATACTCCGATTATTAATAATTTGAACATTAATTTCTAAGTCTGGATTATCTAGATTAACTTTGATTTTAGGCCATTTTTCGAATGGAGCACCAGCCACTTCTTTCGCAAGTTCAGTGGATGTGTATTTGTGTTCGCCATTTCGATTAACCTTAATGGCAAAGCTCCTTGGCTCATCTAAAATACTTATCAATTCCTTTATTACTTTAAATATATCTTCTTTTTTAGAAGTACTTATTTTCCCAGAGTGAATTTCTTCTTTAACTATATCTTCCCCATCTATACTTCCTTTAGTTTCTAAAAAAATGTAGTTACCTAGAACTCTGTATTTTGCTTCTAGATCTTTTTCTATTAAATTTAGTATTATTTTGTCCCCTATCTGCTTTAAATTTTTCCTTGATGAACACTTTATGACAAACCCTTTCATTATAGAGATTCCAAAACTTTGTCAATTATTTCTTCAGAATGTCCGGTGTAATTTTGTGGTTCTAAGCAATGTTTTATTTCATTAGAAGCTAAGTATTTTTTTACTTCTTTATTATTCTTAATAGCATTAGCAAATGAAGTACCTTTTTCCTCAGCCTCCATAGTTATTGTTCTTACTAATTCATGTGCTTCTTGTCTACCTAATTCAGTTTTACCTAGTGCTATTACAAATGCTTCAGCCATAGGTAATCCTCCTGCATTATCTAAATTTAATTTCATTCTTTTTTCATTCACATATAAATTAGAGAAAACATTATTGGATTTAATTATAATATATTCTAGCAATATATAGAATTGAGGTAAAATTATACGTTCAGCACTCGAATTAGCTAAATCTCTTTCATGCCATTGCAAATTATTTTCATAAGAGGTGTAAAGCATAGATCTGACTACTCGTGCTAGACCTCCTATATTCTCAGATGTAATTGGATTTTTCTTTTGAGCCATAGTGGAAGAACCAACTTGTTTTTCTCGGTCAAATGCTTCAGCAACTTCTCCAATGTCACTTCTTTGGAGGTTTCGTACTTCTGCAGTAAATTTTTCTAAACTTGCAGCTAGGTTAGATCCCCAGGCAATAACTTCAGCTATTCTATCTCTGCCTAGAATTTGGGTTGTTGCCAAAGGTTCATTGAGTTCTAGTTTTTTGCAAATATCTGTTTGCACTTCTAAAGTATGAGGTGCCATTGCAGCTCCAGAGCCTACAGCTCCCAAAAATTTACCTGTTAATATTCTTGGTTTTATTTCAGCTAATCTATCTTTATGCCTTTTAAGTTCAGCAGTAAAAACAGCTATTTTAAGGCCGAAAGTAATTGGAGTGGCCCATTGGCCATGGGTTCTTCCTAACATTACTGTTTTCTTGTGTTTTTTAGCTAAAATTGATAATGATTTTATCAATTTATTTATTGCTATCTCAAGTAAAGATATTGCACTTTTGTGCTGTAAAGCTCTTGCAGTATCTACAATGTCGTAACTTGTAGCACCAAAATGAATCCATTTACCAGCATCTCCAGATTGTTCTTCTAGGGCTTTAACAACAGCCATAACATCATGGTTAATTTCTGATTCTATTTCTTCTACCCTTTCCCGCTTTACTGAATCAATACCTTTACGTATTTTTTTAGAAGTTCCTTTGGGAATTATATTTTTTTGCTCTTGTACTTCAGATAGTGTAGCTTCAACCTCTAATAATGCCTGCAAATATGAATTGGCACGAAACACAGTTCGCATTTCTTCTGTGCCGTACCTGTAGTCAAGCACACTTACTGGGTCCATGTGTTTGCCAAAAAGTCCCCATTATAAACTCTCTGTTTACTTTTCCAAACTTTTTTGGCATCCTTTTATATAACAAAACTATACGGTAATAACAATGAAAAGGTTAACGACAGCCATTGCAACCATTTTTGGAGCTGTTTTGGTTATGCTGTTTTTTACAACTGAAGCTGAAGCTTTAGACATAGATTTAGAACCTGTGAATTTTACATTTGGTCCCGATTATCCTGTGAGGGGGGAAAGTTTAGAGATATATTTTGAGGTAGTAAATCATGGTTCAGAACCTGCTAGTGACGTTAAGATTATAGTTTGGAATAATACTTCTGAATGTGATTCAGGGGATGAGTGTCTTCCTATTTATGAAACTACAGAGAGTGTAATTGGTAATGAAAGAATTGCAGTAATTGACTTCAGTTGTTCACCAGATATGTGCGGGGGAACTGGCGATCGCGTTTTGACTATATCTGCAGATTATGATGATGATATAATTGAAACAGATGAGGATAATAATAAAATAGTTTACGAATTTACGATTTTTCCGCAACCATTAGCTAACCTCTTACCTTTGGCAGCTGAAATGAGTATAATGTTTACTCCAGAAAATCCAGCTGAAGGAGACTCTGTTGATATTCTAGTTCTCTTTGAAAATAATGGGCGTGATAGTTGTACAAATTTCTATATAGATTTCAGGCAAACTTTAGGCAATCAGTCTAGTTCAATATCTAATCCACAATTTAGGACTATTATTGGTGCTGGTGAGTCAGCGCAATTTAATATTACATGGAGACCCGATGATATTGGGGAATATACGATCACTATAATTTTAGACTCTAATAATAATGTGGATGAATTTGTGGAGGATGATAATACATTTGAATCTACAATTGAAGTTAGGGCTCATACACCTGAATTAACCTTAGATGTGATACGAGATATTACAGTTCAACCGGATGATTTATGGTTAGAGGAAATTTTTGACCAGCATTCAGTTCAACTAGTGGTTCATATTTTAAATGATGATTATGTTATGGGAGCTGAAAACATCCGTATTGGTTTTTACGACGTTCCAGAAGGTGGTGTAGAATCATTAATTGGTTATGGAGTGATTTCATCTATAAATAATGCTACACGAATAGAGGAGGAAATTGTTTCTGCTACACAACAGACATCTGTAACATGGGATGGTTCATCGGGGACAGAAATACTTGGCAATCATACTATATTAGTTCGAATTGATCCTATGAATGAGATAAGTGAATGGAATGAGGGTGACAATAATTTCACCTTCGATTTGGTTGTTTTGGAATCCAAGCCAGACATTGAAATTTTTGACATATTTGTGGTAGGACAAGCAGTTAGAGGTATTCCTTCAGACATAATTATTACTGCTTTCAATAGAGGTTCTGCAGATATTAGTAATTGTGAAATTGAATTTAGGATAGATGGGGATCTTATTGATTCTTGGAATCTTAATCTTAATGAGGGTGAATTTTACAATATAACGGGAGAATATACTTGGGACGAGCAGCAACCAAGCGTTGGAGGTTATGCAGATTCATCTAAGCTTATTGAAGAATTAGATGATTCTAATAATGTAAAATCAGTATTGGTGAATGTGGCAGCTCCTGACTATGATTTGACATTAGTGTCTGTTGATGCAGTGGATACTGTTTTCAAAGGAGATAATGTAGCGATGATTGTTCAAGTTAGAAATAACATGGCTAAGATTCCGTCCTTTGAGTTGTTAGTTTATTTAGATAATTCAACTTCACCTGAGGTTCAAACTTATGATTTTGAAGGTAATAGTGTTTACAATATTCCTCAAAGTAATTTAGCTTATGAAGAAATCAGATTCGTGACGGTCTTTTGGAAAACAACTACGGCTGTTGGCCTTCATAATTTGACTATTGAGGCAAAAATAACAAATAGTGATTTTGAGGACTTAAATTTAACAGATAACAAAATCAATTTATCAATTGCTGTAAAAGCACGCAATTTTCAATTATCTGTGGAAATGTTAAGCATTCCAAGTATGATATATTTGAATCAAACGCTAGAGATACCAGTAAGTGCTTTGAATTTTGGTCCAGAAATTTGTTGTGAGTGTCCATTGGGTGTATCATTTGATAATTCTTCTGATGAGTGTATAGGTGCTGAGATTTCATTGTTTATAAACGGAAATTTAGTTGATATTTATCAGACCAAACCACTTGGCCGTGTAAATGGAGAGGAAGTGCGAGTCTTTTATTGGCAGCCAACTGAACCTGGAACGTATTATATTGAAGCTGTGATAGATCCTGACAATATAATAGATGAGTTTAATGAGTTAGATAATCGTGTATCTACAGAAGTTACAGTTTCTGTTGAAGAAGTAGAAATTGTGGAGCCTGAGGAAAAAGAAGAGGATGAGTCTTTGATTAATCAACCACTTATTTGGATTCCTTTGGGTGTTTTAACTGTAGCAGGTATTGGTGCCTTTGTGTATAGTCGTTTGGGAGATGGAGGAGATTATTTTGATGATTATGATCAAGTTTCTTCATCCAATAATACACCAAGTAAACAATCTGGTTTTAGATATGATCCAGTAACTGGTAATACTTATGATTCACAAACTGGTGAAATAATTCAGCAGGGTGGAAAGAAGAAAGATTAGTTAAATTAGTAAACGTCTCTGAGATATCGGTGTTCTTCTTTCATTAATGTTTGGTTGATGTAGTTCTCAGCGTCTTTCCTTTTCATTTTACCTTCTTTTTCAGCTATTTCAATTAATGCAGAGTGGACATCTTTTGCCATGTACTGTTTGTCTCCGCAAATATAGAAATATGCTCCATTGCTTAACCAATTCCAGATTTCTTTACCATTACTTAATAATCTATGTTGAACATATATTTTATTTTCTTGATCTCTTGAGAATGCAGTGGTTAATTTATGTAAATCTCCATCCTTCATGTATTTTTTCCATTCCTCCTCATAGAAAAATGTTGATTCCTCATAAACTTCACCAAAAAAGAGCCAATTACGGCCTGAAGCTCCTGTTTCTTTTCTGTGTTCTATGAATGCTCTGAATGGTGCGATGCCTGTTCCCGGTCCAACCATTATTATGTCTTTTGAGCCATTTTCAGGTATAACAAAGTCTCTTGTTTTTGAAATGTAAACAGGGATTTTTGTTTTGTTAACCTCTATTCTATTTGCGAGATCTCCGGTGGCTAGACCATATCTATCTCTATCAAAATTATTATATTTGACAATTGCCACAGTCAGGTGTACTTCTCCAGGATGTGTTTTAGGTGAAGAACTAATTGAATACAAACGAGGTGCAATAGGGGATAAGGTATCTATTAATTCTTGTGGAGTGAAGCGAACAGGATATTCGTTTAATATATCTATACAATCTCTTGTGAATAGATATTTTTCTGTTTTTTCCTGATCTTCTAATATTTCTTCTAATTCCTTTTTGGTTTTCTTTTTCTCGGTTTTTTCGGCTACAGCTGTTAAAAATTTCTTCCCAGCTCTGTGAATTACAAAACGGTTAAGCAAAGCATTTTCTAGTGTTGTGTCGCCAGTTTCTTTTGTATTGATAGGATCACTTTTTTTTGCTTTTATCTTACGGATAGTTTTCTTGACAAGCTCGTGATTGTTCATCGGGTAAAATCCTAATGAATCACCTGGTTTGTATCTTATTCCACTTCCCTTGAGTGAAATTTCATAATGATTAGTTTCTTTGTTGGAACCTTCCGATATACAGTAAGAATTCGTTACTGTAGCCATAAATGGATTTTTACGATCGTAAGTTATTATATCAACTTCCTTAAGTTTTCTTTGGTGGGTGAGGTGTTCGGCTTTGCTTAGTTCTAACCATATGTTTGCGGCGACTTGGTCTTAACTTTTCAGCTCCTTTACCTTTATTCATTAAACCTCTTGATTTCTTACCTGCAGATGTTAATGCTCTATGTGCTCTTCCTTTTTGAGCTCTATTACATATCCAATTAATTTTGGAATCTGCCATAATAACAGGATGGTTTGGATCAACCATAATCATTTCATACCATTTGTATCGACCATCTTCAGCAACCCAGTATGAATTTAGAATCTCTAAGTTAGGATATTTCTTAGAAGTTCTTTCTTCTGCAATCATTTGCAAATTTTTCCCCATCGTTATTTTTGTAATACCAGTACGTTTTGCTCTGCGTCCTGAAGTTATGGCGTGCTTTCGCATACCTCCTCTACGAATTCTTGTACGGGCCATAACATAACCTTGTTTAGCTCTATATCCCAAAGCCCTTGCTCTATCTATTCTAGTAGGTCTTTCAATCTTAGTTGTAGCATCTTCTCTGCGATATTCTACTAATCTAGACTTATGTAGGTTTTTTACATTACCAGATGGAGATTTCCATTGGTCTCTTACGTAGTTGTATAATGATTTGCTCATCGCGATTCCTCACTTCTAGGGTTCAGCTTTCGCCACATTCCCGTAATTATCTCGACAGAAGCTTCCTTATAAAGGTTAATACAATAGTTTTGGTATGACTGAAGGCCCAGAAAGAATAATATTTGATGAGCCGGAAGTTAAGAGTGGTTTTCTGGGTCGGAAATATTCTTCTCCGCCTGCAAAAGTCCCTCATTTTTCTAATTTACAATATAAAGAACAATACGATGTAACTCGATGCCATATAATCGTTAATCCCTATTCAGGTAAAAAAAAAGGTTTAACTGTTGCTAACTTTGTTAAAGAGGAGCTTCTTAGTTCAAAAATTGATGTCGAATTACATGTTACTGAGAATCCTAAACATGCCATAGAAATTGCTAGGAATTTGAATTTACAGGATGGTGAAGCAATTGTAACAGTTGGAGGAGATGGTACTTTTTGTGAAGTAATTTCAGGTTTTATGTCTCGTGATGATGAGGCTTTTAGCAAGATTCCACTAGCTCTTGTACCAGCAGGTACCGGTAACAGTCAAGCAAATGATATGGGAATTGTAGATTATGTAGCGGCTGTCGAGAAAATAACTAATGGGAGAATCAGGCAGATTGATATTGCCGAAACAAGTTTCATGGAAGATGATAAGGAAGTAGTTAGGTACTCACATAATCTTGTTGGGTGGGGCTTAGGAGTAGATTCTAATATATTAGCTGAAAAAATGAGGTTCTTAGGTCCTTTGAGATATGATATTGGCGTTTTCCTCAGTATCCTGAGAGGAAGGGTAAGGAAAGCTAAATGCTTCATTGACGGGCACCTCATAGAGTCTGATTTTGTATTATTGTTAATACAGAATACTTGTACTGGTGGGGACAGACTTCGATTAGCTCCTAAGGCTCAAATAGATGATGGGAAAATGGATTTGGGTATTATTTACCATATTGGCAGGTTTAAGATTCTTAAATTATTTAATCAATTGAAGGCAAAGGGTTCACACGTGTGGAATCCTAATGTTGAATTTTTTAGATTCAAAACATTACGTATTGAAACGGAAGATCCGACTGCAATAAATATTGATGGGGAAAATTTGGGTACGACACCTCTCGATATCAAGGTTTTACCATCTGCAATTAAGGTTTTTAATTAGGGATACTAATTTTTTAAGGCATTCTATAACGAACTATGCAGGGTTCTTCCTCATTAGATATTTTGAAGCAAAAATTATTGGATTGTCAAGCAGTCAAATTTGGTGATTTTACCTTGACTTCTGGCAAAAAATCTAAATTTTATGTGGATATGAAATTAGCATCTACAAATCCAGAGATTCTAAGTTGTATTGCAAAAGAATTTGCTAAACATTTACCAGATGATGTAGATTTTATAGCAGGTATGGAATTGGGAGCAGTACCCTTAGCTGTAGCACTCTCACTTGAGACAGGTATTCCTTATTCCATGATACGAAAATCAGCACGTAAGCATGGTACCGGTTCTCGTATAGAGGGGCCAAGTGAAGGTAAGGCAGTGCTCGTAGATGATGTTGCAACAACAGGTGGATCAAATGTTGAATCTATTAAATCCTTAGTAGATGAGGGTGTAGATGTTTTGCAAGTAATGGTTGTGGTTGATAGAGAAGAGGGTGCAGAAGAAAAGATAAATCCTTTTAATTTAGACTACAGAAGTTTGATTAAAATATCAGATTTGGTGGATTGATGAATTTCTTGGTCATAGGTAGTGGTGCTCGAGAACATATAATAGGAGAAAAATTATCTCAGGCCGGTGCATCAGTATATTCAGTTATAACAAATTCAAATCCAGGATTAATTTCACTTTGCGAAAAAATATTGGCCGTTACTAATTTTAGAAATAGTGAAAGAACAATTCTTGATTTTTCAGTACAAAATAAAATTGATTGTGTTGTAATTGGCCCAGAGGATCCTTTAGCACAAGGTTTCTCAGATATGTTTTGGAAAAAAGATATTCCAGTAGTAGGTCCTCTAAAGATTCTTGCACAGATTGAGACTAGTAAAGGGTTTACGAGAGATTTGTTATCTAAATACAATATTGACTCTTCTCCAATTTATCAGAGATTTGATGCAATGAATGGTGTTAAAGACTTTATCAATTCATTATGTGGTAATTATGTAGTTAAATTCGATGGTTTGATGGGAGGTAAGGGAGTTAAAGTATCTGGGGAGCATTTAGAAAATATTAATGATGGTTTGAACTATTGCCAGGAGATTATTTCTAATAATGGTACTTTTGTAATTGAGGAAAAACTAATTGGTGAAGAATTTTCATTGATGAGTTTTTGTGATGGTAAAAATTTAGCACATATGCCTGCTATTCAGGATCATAAGAGAGCCTATGATGGTGACGTAGGTCCAAATACAGGAGGTATGGGTTGCTATTCAGATGTTAATCATTCTCTTCCATTTTTACTGGATAACGATATATTTGAGGCACAGGAGATAAATGAAAGAGTATCTCAAGCATTGCTTGATTTTACGGGAGAACCTTACCGTGGAATTCTTTACGGGGGTTTCATGGCTACTGCTAATGGAGTTAAATTGATTGAATACAATGCCCGTTTTGGAGATCCAGAGGCTATGAATCTTTTGGCATTATTAAATTCTGATTTAGCTTCAATCTGTAGTAAAATTGTGGAGGGTAAATTAGACTCTGCTAATTTCCGTAATGAGGCTTCAGTTTGCAAATATGTTGTTCCTAAAGGTTATGGTAGTAATCCTTCAAAGGATGCTACATTATCTGTTGACAATTCCTACAAAGATTATTCTGACCTTTATTACGCAGCTGTAAATTTAAATTCTGAAGGAGTTATAACTACAACAAGTTCAAGAGCTGCAGCAGTAATATCAACTGGTGAGTCTATAGAAGAAGCTGAGGAGAAATGTGAGAAAGGTTTGTCACATGTTTCTGGTAATAATTTATTTACTAGGCATGATATAGGCAAAGCAGATTTGATACAAAAGAGGATAAACCATATGGAGAAAATTAGATGAGTTTAATTTTTGCTGCAATAACTTTGATTATTGGTTTCGTCTTGTTAACAAAAGGTGCCGATTATTTTATTGAGAATTCTGCATCTTTTGCTGAGGAAAAAGGGATATCACCACATGTGGTGGGAGTTACAATTGTTGCCTTTGGAACTAGTTTACCTGAATTACTAGTTTCAATTATATCTTCATTACAAGACTATAATGATCTAGCTTTGGGCAATATAGTTGGATCTAATATTTCCAATATAGGGCTAGTATTAGCAATCTCTACATTTATTTTTTATTATGTTCTTAAAACTGATATTTCTCCAGCTGAAGATGCAAACAATGATAGCTATGTAATGCTCTTAGCAGTCTTACTTTTATATTTTTTTGCAACGGATAAAATAATATCTCAAATAGAAGGCATAGTATTTTTCTCCCTCTACATAATTTATATTTTCTGGCTTTACAAAAGGACAAATGCCGAAGAGGTTATTTCTGAGGATTCGAAAACATCTTACCTTTTTTTGGTAGGAGGTTTAATTGCTTTATTGATTGGTGCACAATTGACAGTTGATTCTGCAGTAGAAATAGCAATTACAGTAGGGATATCAGAGATTGTAGTTGGTTTGAGTGTTGTTGCAGTAGGTACTAGTTTACCTGAATTAGCAGGAACGATATCAGCTGCACGTATGGGGCATAAAGAAATAGCAGTAGGGAACGTTATCGGATCAAATATAGCAAATATCTTCTTAGTTATGGGCGTATTATCAATAATTAATCCTATATCTGTAGAGAATTTTGTTGTTGAACAAACACTACCATTACTAATTTTATTAACAGTAGTAACTTTTGCTTTAATTCGAATTCCATTAAACAGACTAAGTGGTTCATTATTATTTGCTTTCTTTTTATTCTTTATTTATCAATTAACACTTATATGAGAAAATTAGTAGAATTCCAGATTTTAGATATTAATTCTGAACACTATGGTCTTGATTTTTTTGATTTGATGACTAATGCAGGTACTCAAGTAGCAAAACATATAATTAAAAACATAGAAACTAGTACTCCATTAATATTTTTTTGTGGTCATGGAAATAATGGAGGGGACGGTTTTGTGGCTGCAAGAATTCTAAAGGATGAAGGATTTGATGTGGATGTATATTTAGTAAAAGAGCCAAAAACAATTACATCTAAAATGGCCTTAGATAATTATGATGGAAATATAAAAAAAGTAATAAAGATTAAAGAGATTAGTAATCAATCCTCCCTTATAGTTGATTGTTTATTGGGATCAGGGATAGCTGGTGAACCTCGTGCACCATACAAAGAATTAATTAATGAAATCAATCAGTTTGAAAATATAATATCGGTTGATGTTCCGTCTGGTTTTGGGACTAATATATCCGTGAAGCCTTCACAGACTGTTACTTTCCACGAGAAGAAGAGAGGAATGAATAAAGATAATTGTGGTGATATTTTTGTTGTAGATGTAGGTTTTTCTTCAGAAATTGATGAAATGACGGGGCCTGGTGAATTGTTACTTTATCCTGATTTTGATAAAAATAAGCACAAAGGTCAGAATGGTAAAGTAGCGATTATAGGCGGAGGTGCGTATTCGGGAGCTCCCGCTTTGGCTGGTATCGGAGCTTATAGATCTGGCGTTGACTTGGTCCATATTTTTGTTCCAGAAAATTCATACGAACAGGTTTCTTCATTTGCTCCTGAGCTTATAGTTCATAAGTTAGAAGGAAATAGAATCAACAAAGATGTTTTAGAATTAATCAGAAAAGTGGGATTTGACAGCATTGTAGTAGGTCCAGGTATGGGTAAGCAAGGAGTATCTATTGAAGCTGTCCAGGGATTAATTGATAATTTTCAAAATATAGTAATTGATGCAGACGCTATTATTCCTTATGATTTCCGGGGCGGAAATATACTTCTAACACCTCATAAAGGTGAATTATCAAGATTAGAAGTTGAGCCTGAGAAAAAGAGTTTGATGAATTTTTCTAAATCTAATAATTTAACAATATTATTCAAGGGTAAAGAAGATTTCATTACAGATGGTGATTATTTTAAAACAAATATGACTGGACATCCTCGTATGTCAGTTGGAGGCACTGGGGATTTGTTGGCTGGCTTTTGCGGAGGTTTGATGGCAAAAGGTCTTTCAGCTTTTGAAGCAGCAAGATTAGGTGCCTATTCTATTGGAAAAGCTGGAGAATTATGCTATGAAGAATATGGGGGTGGTTTCTTACCAACAGATCTTGCAACCTGTGTTTCAAAAATAATTAGAAAGAATTAATTTCTTCTTCTAACGGCAATTAATGAAAGAATAACTATCACTGAAATGGTACTAGGACTAAACAACATGTTGTTTTCATTATCTGTAGAGGCTACAATTTGTTTTTCAGACACTACGAAAGTCTGTTCATATGATTTTAATTTACCATGGCCTGTATCTACTTCAATACTATAAACATACGCCCCCTCAAACTCAAAGAATAGTTCTCCCACATAGTAATTACCTTCTTTTGCCATCGGAACTTTTTGGCCTTCAGCAAGTACACCACCATCTACTTTTGCCACTATCATATTGACAGATTGAGGATTTTCATAGTCCACAATAGAAGTTATTGATGTTACAGCCCCTGTTTCAATATTTGATGGAGGAATTGAATAAATTAATCCTTGATTCTTCACATCTAAGTTACGATACAAAGTACTAACACCACCCCATTCATCAGTACATTCTATTTCCATTAAGCATTCGCCATCGTCATATTTAGTTGAATCCCAACCGAATGCAACTTGCTCATCATTTCGTTCTAGCTCATTCCAATCTTGCCAAATTGAACCATGTGGTTTGATTCTATATTTTAAAGACTGAAGACTACTATAGTCATAAATTTGTAAATCAAACTCAGCCATTGCAGTAATATCATTAGAAAAGGAATTTAAAATTAAGGAAGGAGGAGTACTATCTGTCTCAAATCGGATTCCCTGAAATGTTTCATATTCTTGGTTATCAACTGTTTTAACATCTATCCAATGCCACCCGTCCCATGTGGGTGTCCATGTATCAGTAAAAATATCACTACCTTCTAATGACATATCTCTCCAAGTGCCGTTATCGATACGATATTGGACTTTTTCAATTCCATCGGGGTCAGATGACTTTACATTGATGTTTACTCTATTATTGTAAATTTCTTCTTTAGGTTCATTAATCTTCAAGTATGGATATGTAATGTCTTCTTCATTAAGGACTGTAATCTCTATTGTTTGTGTTATTTCATTAGAATTCATATCTGTAGCTCTGAAAGATATCTGATGATCTCCGTTACCTGCGCCAGCTTCTTGTGTGTTCCAGCTAACGATATAGGAATCTCCTTCATGGTAATACATTTTTCTCCAATCTCCTTGGTTTATTCGGTATTCAACCTCTGAGATTTGGTTATCATCCGTAGCTTCAACTTCTAGAATAGTTATACTTTCTACAGTTTCCCCTTCTTCTGGTGATATTATTTCGATCGAAGGGGGATTTTCATCATTTAAGATTTCAAGATTAAGACTTTCCATCATACTTGCCCCTCTATCAACAACTTTGATATCTAATTCATGCTCACCATTAGTCAAGGCTGTAGTATCTACATCAAGATTAAAATCACCATTAAAAGATGACAAACCTGCATTAAGCCATCCTGTTTTATCCCATCTATAGTATACACTTTCAATTTCAGATTTTTCACTAATTGCAGTCCCCTCAATTCCAATATTTCCGCTTAATAATCCTTCCGGAACACTAATACTTAGTTCAGGAGGTATTGCAAAAGCAGTTTCTAGAACATATTTGTCTGTAGTGGCAGATTCATCATTGAAAAAAGCTACGAATATGTTTATATTTTCATAATCTATATCTGAGAAATCGTTTCCTTGGCTATCTTCATGTTCTCCTCCAATCCATACAGTGTCCAATATTTTTTCTTCATGTGGTTCTAGTTCAACGCTTTCTTCAAATGCGTAATCTAAGAAACCAAAATGATATGGATCCCCATCATAATTATTGTATCTAGAAACTTTTTCTACAATATAAGCTCTAACATAGCCATTGAAGGAGGGGTCACCAAGTGAAGCATCCTCATTCCAAGTCATTTTCACACTCACCTCTAACTGATCAGCTCCTAGATGATTCATTTCAATGCCTAATGATATATCGGTATCATCGCGTTGTCCGCAATTATCTATCGCTTGTTCATAATTG
The DNA here is from genome assembly GCA_964651915.1 of uncultured archaeon. GTDB lineage: Archaea > Thermoplasmatota > Poseidoniia > MGIII > CG-Epi1 > CG-Epi1. The sequence goes on from CAZYZI010000019.1 coordinate 16,793, forward strand.
GCAGTGTCAGATTGCCCTCCAGATACCTTTTCGTCATTACCATCGAATATAACAGTAGGATATCCCGTTACATCAGGGTAATCATCCATCCTTTCGTCTGCTTTATCATTAACATCAGTTATTAGAGCAACAAAGAAAAATTTATCGTGGTAATATGGTTCGTTCGGAATATCGTCATAAACTTTCATCAGGTTTTCTGCAGCACTAGGGCAGTAAACACACCAGGTGGCTGTAAATTCTTCTCCGAAAACAGCATGTGTGAAATCTTCTACAGGTAGTTCTGCAGTTGGATTTGGTTTAATCATCGATAAACACAAAAGCAATGCTATAGCAATATATTGAATTTTCTTCACAAAGTTTTGATAGCTTTGTAATTAATAAGTTTAACCCTGTTTCATTTGATTTATGGTTGCTATAGGATTATTAGAATTAAAGACAGCACTTCCTGCAACCAAAATATCAGCACCAGCTTTGATTAGTTTCGCTGAATTATCTGTATTTACACCACCATCTACTTCAATAATTTTCTTAGGATATTTTTCCTTATAGTTCCTTACTCTATCAATTGAATCCTCATGAAAAGATTGCCCACAATAACCTGGTTCTACAGACATTACAAGAATCATATCAGCCTCTTCTACAACAGAGTCTATAGCATCCGTAGGTGTTGAGGGATTCAAGGCAATACCTGCTTTTATATTTTTTTTCTTGATTAACTCTATAGCTTCTTTCGGATTGTTAGCCTCTATATGGACAGAAATTATTTCGGCTCCAGCCTTAGCAAAATCTTCTATGAAGTCACAAGGATCTGTAATCATTAAATGGATATCCAAAGGAGCTATTCCTTTCAGTGATTTTACTAAATCTGAACCCATAGTTAGATTAGGTACAAAATGTCCATCCATAACATCCATATGCAAATATCCTGATTCAGGTGCAACCAACATAGCAGCCTTTCTCATATCTCCAAAATCAGCACCGAGCATGGAGGGTGCTATCTTAACCACGTAAAGTCCTCGTAACTGAATCTACAATAAATCTTTGTGACAAATCAGCTCTTCTGTTCTGCACAACTCGAATAAAAGCTTCTAATTGTGAGGACTCAGTTCTCCACCACTTATCATAAAACCCATCAATTTTATCCAAATCTTTTAGTATTAATTTAATTTGCGAATCTGGAAATTTAGGAGCTCCCCTACTATGACCTAAATCATGTTCAAGGATATATTTCATTTTGTTGAGTACCGAAACATAGAAACCTTTCGGTTTTGCTTCCTCGCCACCAAGATTTTTTATAATTCCAGTATCGAGACACCAATCATGTTTAGCTAATTTATTGTCCTCATCCTGATAAACGGGCATCCAAATTCTTTCAGTAGGAGGTGCAGGGTTGTGCTCATTCAAAACCTCCTCTTCGGTTTCTTCATCTGAGCTCATTTATGTTTACTCGATAAAGCATACGTTATTAACGTTACTCATCAGAGACTTTTTATTGTAGCGGCCTTCTAGAGTATTAATTGGGAGCATGGTGTAACCTGGCAGCATTGCGGGCTCCAATTATACAGGAATGATTGCTACAGGGTCTGCTGATGTCGTGATGAATGATTGGAGCTATGACCTGTGCAAACTAATGGGCTCCGGCTCAATAGGTGAGACCCGCCGATCTGGGTTCAAATCCCAGTGCTCCCACCATCCCCATTAAAAGAAATTAAAGAATAATTATTCTAATTCATTCCATATTCTTTGGAAGCGATATATTGCAGATAGTGTACAAACAAGTGCAAATGCATAACACATTAATTCCATATAATTATATTCTTGGTTAAAATAATGTATTATTGGGACTAGCATCAGCACAATTAATCTGTCTGCCCTACCAAGTAAACCAGCGTATTCTCTACCCGCGCCTACTGCCTGTGCTTGTGTACCCATATAGGATAACATTAAAACTCCTATAATTGCAGCAAATCCAATTTCGATATTTACAAGGGCACCAAATGCAATACCTCCAATAATTAGAATGTCAGCAACTCTATCAAGTGTGTGATCTACTAAATCTCCTCTTTTACTAGATAAGTCTCTTTTTCGAGCAACTATACCATCTAAGGCATCAAGAACTGCGGTCAAGAATACTAATGCAGAACCAAAAAGCAACCATTCTTTATTGGATAAATCTTTTTCAACAGTGAAAAAAGAATAGCCAGCCCCTATTGCTGTTACAAGTGATAGAAAACTAATTCCCATTGGGCCGAGAGGTATTTTTTCTGCTATGGGATTAAGTAATTTTGTTCCAAAATCTCTGTAATCATCAGCTACCATCTTAGTACCAATCCAATATCCTCTCTGAGTAATCAATTTCTTCTTCTACTTTAATCTTCCCGTCTATATATTTTTCTATAATTTTTGATATACTTGCGACATCAGTCTTACTTGTATCTATTTGAACAACATTATTTTTCCCTACATAATCTATCGATTCTGAGAAAATAAGACCAATAGCTTCAGCTTCAATATTTTCTCTCACTTTTTCTTTTTTGTATCCTCTTTCTTCCAGCCTATCCTTTAGTATATTCGGATCACATCTTAGGACTATTATTTTATCTATATCGTTCAATTTGTGAGCAAAATTACCTTCATAAATTGTTGAATCTGAAGTTTTAAGAATGATATTTAATTTTCCAATATCTACAAGCCATTCTCCATCCTTTGTTTTTCCTTCTGAAGCTTCTTCATAATATTCTGAAAGTGATATAATCTTTTCATTCAGTAACTTAGATACCGATGTTTTGCCCGTTCCTGGAGTCCCAGTCAGGGCATATTTTACCATTAAGATTGCATTTCCTTTTCTGCAGCTGCCTTAGCTTCCTTTTTAGCTTTAGCTTTTGCTCTATCTACCCTTTGTTTAGCGTTGAAACTAGTTGCAGCTTGCATAAATCTATTGTAAGCTTGATGGGCTTCCGTAGCATCTTCTATAGAAGCATCTGGATCTAATTCAGTAGCTACATTAATTTCTGTTATTGATACAAATTCAACATTTATAGTTTTTAGAGCTTTGAAAGATGCTGAAAATTTATTTCCCTCTTCATTTATATCTCCAAATTCTTCTTCCATTAGTGTCTTTAATCCGCCATTTTCCAATGTTTTCCCATGTCCACGTTTAACTTCGAAGCTATTCATATTATAATCATTCTAAAACTATGTATTTGTATTTTGGGGCTACAATTTGAGGTCGCCTTTACCAAATTGCTTCATCATCTTTTGCTGCATACGCCTATCTCCACCAATTTTCGACATCATTTTCCTGCTTTGATTGTATTGCTTTAATAATTCTCTTATTAACTGAGGGTCTGAACCTGAACCTTTTGCTATCCTATTGATTCTTGACCGTTTAATTAATTTTGGATTTTCAAGTTCCTCTTTAGTCATTGAATTCATCAGAACCTTGAATTTTTCTAAGCGAGTTTGCGTTTCTTCTATTTGTCCTTTTTTCATCATTGAAGACATTCCAGGTACCATTTCCATAACTTTTCCCAAAGGACCCATTTTTGTCAAGGCCTCCATTTGTTCTTGCATGTCTATTAAGGTGAATTTGCCTGAAAGCATTTTCTTTGCAGTAACTTCAGCAGTACTAGCATCCATTACCTCCTCAGCTCTTTCAAGTAATGTCTGTAAATCTCCCATTCCTAAAAGTCTGGAGATAAAACGATCCGGATCTAAGGTTTCAAGGCTGTCTAAACTTTCACCAGTCCCTACAAAAATAATAGGTGCATTTGTTGCAGATACTGCAGATAGAGCTCCACCTCCTTTGGCAGAACCATCTAATTTTGTTAGAATCACTCCGGAAACTCCTACCGCTTCGTGGAAAGCCTCCGCTTGCGGGCCTGCCTGTTGACCCACAGTTGCATCCATTACAAGGAAAATTTCATCGGGTTTAACAACTTTAGAGATAGATTCCATTTCTGAAATTAAATCATCATCTAATGCGTGTCTGCCTGCCGTATCAACTATTACAATATCTAAATCCTCAAATTCTTTTAATCCTTCAGTTACCACTTTAATAGCATCTTTGTTGTCTGAACTTCCAAAAACAGGAACTTGAATTTGTTCACCTATTTGGGATAATTGGTCATAAGCGGCAGGTCGATGAACGTCTGCAGCAACCAAACCTAAACTCAAACCCTTTTTCTTCAAATATTTTGCTAATTTACCAGTAGTTGTGGTTTTTCCTTGGCCGTATAGACCAACTAACATTATTTTTTGCTTTCCCAGTTTTAGAGACTTTGGTTCACCCAATGCGCTAACTAGTTCTTGGTGGACAATTCTTACAACATGTTCTCTTCCAGTCATACCAGGAGGTGCTTTTTCATCAAGAGCTCTTGTTTCAATTCTCTTGCTCAAATCTAAGGCTAATCTTACATTAACATCAGACTGAAGTAAAGCTCTCTGGATATCTCTTACTAATTCTTTGATAAGTTCTGGAGAGATGTGGCTGGCACCAGCGATTTTTCTGAGAGTTTCCCTCAATGCATCTCCCAATTTCTCAAGAACCATGTATAATCTTGATTCATCGACTAATTTAAAATTATTTGTATCGTATAATATCAGATTATTTTATTAAGAGATAGGAGTTGTGGTAGCTTAAAGAATAAGTTAATCTCTGTTTTTCTGACCCTTTGTTATCTCTTTTAG